>NZ_RCNW01000484.1:0-5129 GCF_004307605.1 Pseudomonas sp. Sample_24 | reverse complement strand
AGAAACCCGCGAAAGCGGGTTTTTGCGTTTCTGGCTTTCGAAAATCCCAAGCCAATACTTCCCTGTGACGAGGGAGCTTGCTCCCGCTGGAGTGCGAAGCGCTCCTCATCATTCCAACAGTTACACCGCACTCTCAGGGTTTACGACTGCTTCGCAGCCGAGCGGGAGCAAACTCCCTCGCCACAAAACTCGCCCCCGCCCTTCTAGCAAACACTCCTCAGACCCGAAAGACGCACATGAGAAACAATATCGTTTATCATTGTTGCAAGTTATTGCAATGCGACAGTGAGGAACCCTGCGAATGATGTTTCGAAATACCCTGCGCCGCGGCCTGAGCATTACCCTCCTCGGCCTGGCTCTCGCCTCCCCCCTCACCCAAGCCGCCGAACCAGTTTCCCTGACGCTCTACAACGGCCAACACAAAGAGGTCGGCGACGCCGTTGCCAAAGCCTTCGAGGCCAAGACCGGGATTCACGTCAATGTACGCAAAGGCAGCAGCAACCAGCTCGCCAGCCAGATCGTCGAAGAAGGCGACCGCTCTCCCGCAGACGTGATCTACACCGAAGAATCGCCGCCACTGAACAAACTCGGCGAGCAAGACCTGCTGGCCAAGGCTGACGATGCCACTTTGGCGGTTTTGCCCAAGGAATACGTGGCCGGCAATGGCACCTGGATCGGCGTCACTGCCCGGGTTCGCGTCGTTGCGTTCAACCCCAAGTTGATCGATGAAAAAGACCTGCCGACATCGGTGATGGAATTCTCCGATCCGAAATGGCAAGGCAAGGTCGGCTTCGTTCCCACCAGCGGTGCCTTCCAGGAGCAAGCGGTAGCGATCATCAAGGTGCACGGCATGGACGCAGCCGAAGAGTGGCTGACCGGTCTGCGCGCCTTCGGCAAGACCTACAGCAATAATATGGTCGCACTCAAAGCGGTGGAGAACGGCGAAGTGGCCACCGTGCTGGTGAACAACTATTACTGGTTCGCCTTGCAACGAGAAAAAGGCCAGCTCGATTCGAAACTGCATTACTTCACCGGCGGCGACGTCGGCGGACTGATCACCGTATCCAGCGCGGCCGTCATCAAATCCAGCAAACATCCAAAAGAAGCCCAACAATTGCTCGCCTACATGGCCAGCGAAGAAGGCCAGCGCGTGATCACTCAGACCACTGCCGAGTACCCGCTGCATAAAGGCATGGAATCGGATCGCGGCCTCAAGCCGTTCAGCGAACTGCAAGCGCCGAAAGTCACCCCTGCCGACCTTGGCAACGCCGAAGAAGCCCTGGATCTGGAACGTGATGTTGGCCTGAACTGATGAACGCGTCACTATCCGCCCTCACCCTACGCAGCGTTTATGTGCCACGGCGCAAGCGGCCGTCGATCTGGCTGTTGTTGCCGGTTTTGCTGCTGGTTGTGCTCAGCCTGCTGCCATTGGCCTATGTGGGACTCAAGGCTTGGCAAGCAGGCTGGGCCGAGGCGCTGCATCTGCTGTGGCGGCCGTATGTATTCGGTCTGCTGCGCAACACCCTGGCACTGATGGTCGGCGTGACGCTGGCTTGCGGCCTGATCGGTCTGTCGCTGGCATGGTTGCTGGAACGCAGCAATCTGCCAGGGCGACGGCTATGGGGCGTGATCCTGTGCCTGCCGTTCGCCGTTCCGGCCTTTGTCAGCAGCTTCACCTGGGTGTCTCTGAGCGCTCACTTCGAAGGGCTGGGCGGGGCGATTCTGGTGATGACGCTTTCCAAATACCCGCTGATTTTCCTTCCCGTTGCAGCGACCCTGCGCAATCTCGATCCCTCGCTGGAGGAGTCCGCCCGCACGCTGGGGCAGAATCGCTGGGGCGTATTTTTCAAGATCACCCTACCCCTGCTCTGGCCGTCACTGGTCGCTGGCGCCTTATTGATCGCATTGCACATGCTGGTGGAATTCGGCGCGCTGTCGATTATCGGCCTGCAAACCTTCACCACTGCAATCTATCAACAGTTCGAGTTGGAGTTCAGCAATGCCAACGCGGCGATGCTCTCCGCCGTACTACTGATCCTCTGCCTGGCGCTGTTATGGCTGGAGCTGCGTGTGCGCGGCAAAGGTCGACACGTGCGCACCGGCCAGGGTGCGGCGCGACGCGCTGAACAGGTTCGACTGGGGCCTTGGGCTGTGGCAGGCCAGCTTTATTGCCTGCTGCTGGCAATCGTCGGCAGCGGGATTCCGCTGGGCATGTTGGCTTACTGGTTGGCAGTCGGATCGTCGGCGGCCTTTCCAATGGCAGCCATCGGTGAAGCATTGCTGTCATCCCTCGCGCTGTCGCTGGGCGGCGCTGCGTTTTGCCTGGTGCTGGCGGTGCCGGTCGGCCTGCTGGTCGTGCGCCATAAGGGCCAACTGGCGATCTGGGCCGAGCGTTTGCCGTATCTGCTGCACGCCCTGCCGGGACTGGTCATTGCCCTGACCCTGGTGTATTTCGCCCTGCACTATGTGCCGATGCTGTACCAGACTTCGGCATTGCTGTTGATTGCCTATGCGCTGCTGTTTCTACCGTTGGCTCAGGCGCCGATCCGCACCGCCCTGAACAAGGCGGCACCGCAGCTGGAAGAGGCGGCGCGCACGCTTGGAGCTTCGTCATTCAGTGCGTTTTGTCGAGTGACACTGCCGATCATTTTTCCGGCGCTGGGTGCGGCGTTTGCGTTGGTGTTTCTTGATGCGATGAAGGAACTGACGGCGACCTTGCTGTTGAGTCCGACGGGGCTGAATACACTGGCGACGGAAGTCTGGGCGCATACCGCAAATGTGGAATTTGCCGCGGCGGCGCCTTATGCGGCGTTATTGATATTAGTGTCGGGGTTGCCGGTCTATCTGCTGACGACCCGGATGTATCTGAGTCGTTAAAACCGCCATCGCGAGCAGGCTCGCTCCCACAGGGAAACGCATTCCAATGTGGGAGCGAGCCTGCTCGCGATGACGCCAGACCATTCAACACAAACCCTAAGCCCTGAACTGTCCCAGGCTCGCCTTCAATTGTGCAGCCAACCCATCCAGCACCTTGCCGCTGGCGGTGGTTTCCACCACCGCCTGAGCCGCTTTCTCAGCCTGCGCATGAATCGTCTCGACCCGACCGCGCACTGCCTGCGCGCCCTTGGCCTGATGCGCTGCCGCCTGGGTTGCCAGACCGATCGCCGCATGCACCTGTTCCACCGAGGCCTGCACCGATTGCTGCAACCGCGCACTGTCGCGCAATACCAGTAGACCTTCATTGGCCTGACGCCCGGCCTGACCGATTGCCGCCACCGCCTCGCGCGCGCCTTGCTGCAACGCCACGATGTGTGCCTGGATATCGCCGGTGGAGCTTTGGGTCTTGCTCGCCAGTGCCCGCACCTCGTCAGCCACCACCGCAAAACCGCGCCCGGTCTCGCCGGCTCGCGCCGCTTCAATGGCAGCGTTCAATGCCAGAAGATTGGTTTGCTCGGCAATTCCGTGAATCACTGTCAACACCACTTCAATCTGCTCACTCTGCTGCGCCAGCCGTTCGATCACCTGTGCACCGGTATTGACCTGCCCGGCCAACTCTTCGATCAGGCTGCCGACCTTTGCCGACGTCCGAGTGTTCTCGTCGGTTGCCTGACGAATATCCACAACCTGTTTCAATGCCGCTTGCATGGCGTGGCTTTCCGACTGGGCTTCGTCAGCCATTTGCGACAAGGCCCGCAGACTTTCCGCGACCTCATCGCGCTGCATGCCCGCCGCAGCGTCGGCTCCGGCGTTGCGCAAGGTCATGGCACCGATTTCCACGCCGGTACGCTGAGCGACATCACCCGCTTCGCGCACGATTGGCTGCAACTTATCCACAAAGCGATTGACCGCCGAGGCCATGTCGCCGATTTCGTCCTTGCTGTTGATCTGCACACGCTTGGTCAGATCTCCTTCGCCCGCCGCCAGGTCATCCATGGCCACAATCAGCATTTTCAGGCGATTGACCACTCGACGCCCCAACACAACGGCCAGCAACAGCAAAACGCCAAACCCGACCACCGCAAGGCTCACCCCGATGCGCCAGCGCAAGGTCGACGCAGCTTCCTGCACAGTACTGGTGGTATTGGCTTTCATTTCCGAGGCCGTGGACTGCGCCGACTGCAAACGCGATCGCATGGCCGTCGCACTGTCGGCCGCCGCGCCTTTGAGGCTGTCGCCTACCAGCTGATCACCGCTGGCAATCAAAGCCGTGAAGCGTTTATCCAGCGCCGCCAGATCGGCTTCCACCGAGGCGGTCGAGACGCCCATCAGGACCTTGCCGATTTCAACGCCGTTAGGATTGATCGAGGCTTCGATGTAGAACACCGAAGGATCGTTCTTTGCCGCATCCAGCACCTTGTCCAGCGCACGCTCGCCCTGGCCCTTTTCCAGCAGCGCCTTGTTGATCGGGTTCTCGCGGTTGAGGTAGCGCGTCAGGTGCTGGCCCGTGGCGTCGTCATACACCACGAACAACACGTTGGGATTGCGCTGGGCACGACGGGCGAACTCAGACAGGGTAGGCACATCGTTGTCCCACATCGCACGAGGTGCGACGGAAGCCAGCAACTGCGCCATGTCGCTGGCGGAGTCCTTCAGGTCCTTTTCCAGCGTCGCACGCAACTGCGCCTGTTCGTCCTTCAATCGCGCGGACAAACCAGCGGTGAGGCGTTGACGTGTACTGGTGGAAAGGCTGTCCAGGCTCGACGTGACTTCACGCCCGGCCTGCTCCAGTTCAGCGGACAGTTTTTGACTGTCTGCACCCAATCGCACTCCGAGATCGGCTTCCAGCGCGGTTACCGTGCTCCGGGTAAGAGCAACGGCTACCAGCACCTGCACCAAAAGAGCGATACCAAGGGTAACGAACACAGGCCGCAACAAACGGCTTTGTAACAGTGAGAGAACGGCCGACACTTGAAATCCCTCTGCATAAGCGCCATTAAATTGATGGCACGCCGGAAGTGACGTTTTAAGCAAAGCTAATAGCAAAGGTCATGCCGTCCAACAGGCATAAACGACAAAGGCCCCTATTAAGGGGCCTTTGTGTTTTACATCAACGACTTATCAAGCGAACGGATGGCGCAGAACGATGGTTTCGTTGCGGTCCGGACCCGTCGAAATAATGTCGATCGGCG
>NZ_RCNW01000385.1:0-826 GCF_004307605.1 Pseudomonas sp. Sample_24 | reverse complement strand
CGTAGTCCATTTCTTCGGTGGTCATCGGAATCGGTGGCGGGTTGAACCAGACATCCACCTCACCGTGCTTCTGCACCAAGGCACGGGCGTTGCCCGGGTTGGTTTCCAGGTGCAGCACGCGGTTGGCGTGGGCGTAGAGCACCGCGTCGTTGCGCACTTTCTCCACCGACGGCAGGCGAATCACAGTCTTGTCGCGAGTCATCTTCGGGCTGGCCAGGATTTGCACAACCTTGGCTTCCTGCGGATCCTCAACCGGACCTTTTTCCTGCTCGATGGCGCAGGCCTGGGTGTCCTGAGTGTTCACGTACGGGTTGATGATCTTGTCGATCTTGCCCGGACGGTCAATGCGCGTGGAATCGACTTCGTACCAGTCTTTGGGCGTGTCGCGACGAATGAACGCGGTACCGCGCACGTCGGTGATGTCTTCGATCTTGTGACCGTAGGACAGACGCTGGGCCACCTCGACAATCGCACGCTCGGCGTTGCCGTAAAGCAGGATGTCAGCGCTGGCGTCGATCAGGATCGAATTACGTACCCGGTCCTGCCAGTAATCGTAGTGCGCGATGCGGCGCAGGGATGCCTCGATGCCGCCGAGTACGATCGGCACGTGCTTGTAGGCTTCCTTGCAGCGCTGGCTGTAGACCAGGCTCGCGCGATCCGGACGCTTACCGGCCATGCCACCCGGCGTATAGGCGTCGTCGGAACGGATTTTCTTGTCCGCGGTGTAGCGGTTGATCATCGAGTCCATGTTGCCGGCCGCGACACCGAAGAACAGGTTCGGCTCGCCGAGCTTCATGAAGTCGTCTTTGGACTGCCAGTTCGGCTG
>NZ_RCNW01000340.1:0-5136 GCF_004307605.1 Pseudomonas sp. Sample_24 | reverse complement strand
TCGTCAAGATTAAATTCCGAAACCCCAATTGCGAAAGCAGTTGGGGTTTTGTTTTTGTGCGCAAGAAAAACGTGTCATGCGCGACACAAATTTGCACAGTTATTTTCCACCCAGGACACTAGAATAGGTCCAACTTTTTCAGATTCAGAGGGCTTATGCCAGAGCCGGTTGACACCCCAGGGCTGTCAGAATTACCACTAGAAAATCTGGTTGCGTGCCATGAGTGCGATTTGCTGATGCGCAAGCCCAAGCTCGCTCATGGCGAGAAAGCCCTGTGCCCGCGCTGTGGCTATGAACTCTATGCCCACCGTCACAACGTCGTGCAGCGAAGTCTTGCCCTGGTCATAGCGGCGCTGCTGTTGTACATCCCGGCGAACTTTTTACCCATCATGCAACTCAATCTACTCGGGCAATCGGCTCACGACACTGTCTGGAGTGGTGTGGTCGCGCTTTTTGACACAGGCATGCAAAGCGTTTCAGTGATCGTGTTTCTGTGCAGCATGGCCATCCCGCTGCTCAAGCTGCTGTGTCAACTGATCGTATTACTGAGCATCCGTTTCAATATCGGGCGCAGTTACGGCTTGCTGCTCTACCGCATTTATCACCACTTGCGCGACTGGGGAATGCTTGAGGTGTACCTCATGGGCGTATTGGTGGCGATCGTCAAACTGGCCGATATGGCAGCAATCACCGTAGGACTTGGTCTGGCGTGCTTTATTGGTTTGTTGCTGATTCAGGTCTGGTTGGAGGTTGTCATGTCACCTCACCAGATCTGGCAGGCTTTGTCAGGAGAAGATGCCCATGCGGGCGATTGATGCAGGCATTCTGATTTGTGCGGAATGTCATGAGTTGAACAGGCAGGAAGCTGATACCGATGAGCAAGTCTGTACACGCTGCGGAGCATTGGTTCACGCCCGCCGCCCGAATAGTCTGGTTCGGACCTGGGCCTTGCTGATTACGGCTGCCATTCTTTACATACCGGCCAATATGTTGCCGATCATGACCGTCAATTCCCTTGGCAAAGGTGCGCCCAGCACGATCATGGCCGGTGTGATCGAACTGGTTCACTACGGAATGTTCCCCATTGCGGCCGTGGTGTTTATCGCCAGTATCGTGGTCCCCACGTTCAAACTCGTGGGTATTGGCCTGCTGCTGTTTTCGGTGCAGCGCCGTCAACCCTTGTCGGCCCGTCAACGCATCTGGATGTACCGCTTTATTGAATTCATCGGGCGATGGTCGATGCTCGATATCTTTGTGATCGCCATCCTGGTGGCGGTCGTTAATTTTGGGCGGCTTGCCAGCATTGAAGCCAATCCTGGTGCGGTCGCTTTTGCCAGCGTGGTAATTCTGACGATGCTTGCCGCAGTAACTTTCGATCCCCGACTGATTTGGGATAACACGGAGTCGGACGACGACCATGACTGATTTGCCTGTAGCGAAAACCCGACCGGCCTCGAACTGGTCAGCCATTTGGGTGTTACCTCTGATCGCCCTGATTATTGGCGGCTGGCTCGGCTGGCGTGCCTATAACGAGAACGGCATCGAGATACAGGTGCGTTTCGAGAGCGGCGAAGGCATCCAGGCCAACAAGACCGAAGTGGTTTACAAGGGCATGTCGGTAGGTAAGGTGAAAACCCTCAAGCTCGATGATGAAGGGAGTTCCAAGGGCGTCATCGCCACCGTCGAAATGAACAAGGATGTCGAGCAATATCTTCGGACCAGCACGCGTTTCTGGTTGGTCAAACCGAGTGTGACGCTCGCTGGTATCACCGGCCTGGAAACGCTGGTTTCGGGTAACTATGTGGCGATCAGCCCCGGTGAAGGCGAGCCCACTCGCAAGTTCAAGGCACTGGCCGAAGAGCCGCCGCTTTCCGATGCTCAACCCGGCCTGCACCTTACGATCAAAGCCGATCGACTGGGCTCTTTGAACCGTGGCAGTCCGGTGTTCTACAAGCAGATCAAAGTGGGACAGATCAAGAGTTACGTGCTCTCCGAGGATCAGAGCACCGTTGAACTCAAGGTGTTTATAGAGCCGACTTACGCCAAGCTGGTGCGTAAACACACGCGTTTCTGGAACGCCAGCGGCATCAGCATCGATGCCAATCTGTCAGGCGTGAAGGTACGCAGCGAATCTCTGGCCAGTATCGTCGCCGGCGGTATTGCCTTTGCAACGCCGGAAAACCGCAAGGACAGTCCGCCTACTGATCCGAGCTTGCCGTTCCGTCTGTATGAGGATTTCGATGCAGCGGCAGCGGGTATCAAGGTCAAGGTCAAGCTCAGTGACTTCGAAGGCTTACAGGCTGGTCGTACGCCGGTCATGTACAAAGGTATTCAGGTCGGCACGCTCAAGGCGCTCAAGGTTGATCCGGATCTCTCCGCCGCCAGCGCCGAATTGACGCTGGACCCGCTGGCCGAGGATTACCTGGTCGACGGCACGCAGTTCTGGGTGGTCAAGCCGTCCATTTCGTTGGCCGGCATTACCGGCCTGGAGGCATTGGTCAAAGGTAATTACATTGCAGTGCGCCCCGGTGACAAAGGTGCAGCGCCGCAACGTGAGTTCGTCGCGCGGCCCAAGGCGCCGCCGCTGGATCTGCGCTCGCCGGGTCTGCACCTGGTGTTGTTCACCGAGAACCTTGGTTCGCTGGAAGTCGGCAGCCCGATTCTCTACAAACAGGTGAAAGTCGGGTCGGTACAGAGCTACCAGTTCTCGCGTAAAAGAAACCAGTTGGTGATCGGCGTCCACATCGAGAAGGAGTACGAAAACCTGGTCAACGCCTCGACGCGGTTCTGGAATGCCAGCGGTATCACGCTGACGGGCGGGTTGACCGGCGGGATTCAAGTCAAGAGTGAGTCGCTGCAAAGCCTGATGGCTGGCGGCATTGCCTTTGAAACACCGCAGGCCAATGCGCCATTGCAGAAACGGATTCCGCGGTTCCGCCTGTTCGCCAGCCATGAGGAAGCCAATCAGAAAGGCGCGGTGATCACGATCAAGGTCGATCGCGCCGATGGGTTGCGAGCAGGGACTCCCATTCGCTTCAAGGGTCTGGATGTCGGCAAGATCGAGAACGTTGACCTCAGTGATGATCTTCAATCGGTACTGCTGACGGCACGCATCACCGAAGTACCCGAGCGCATCGCGCGAGTTGGCAGCGAGTTCTGGGTGGTCAAGCCTGAGTTGGGGCTGATCAAGACATCCAACCTTGAAACGTTGGTGACTGGGCAATACATCGAAGTGCAGCCAGCCGCGAAGAACCTCGGCCCGCAGAAAAACTTTGTGGCTCTGTCCAGTCCACCCGAAACCGCCAAGGCTGAAGCCGGATTAAGCCTGGTACTGAGCGCTGCCCGCCGAGGTTCGTTGAAAGCCGGGGTGCCGGTGACCTATCGCGAAATCACCGTGGGTAAGGTGACGGGGTATGAGCTGGGCCAGACGGCGGACCGCGTGCTTATCCACATCCTGATCGAGCCTAAATATGCGCCGTTGGTGCGTAGCGGTACGCGCTTCTGGAATACCAGCGGGTTTGATTTCGATGTCGGTCTTTTCAAAGGCGCAACGGTGAGAACCGAGTCGCTGGAAACCATGATTCAGGGCGGCGTTGCGTTTGCCACGCCGGACGGTGAGCGGATGGGCAGCGCCGTGCGGCCGGAACAGACGTTCCCGTTGTTCGACAAGTTCGAAGAGGAATGGCTGACCTGGGCACCGAAAATTTCCCTCGGCAAGTAAGCCGGTAAGAATGAAAAAGGCCGCGATCCATTGGATCGCGGCCTTTTTAATGCCTTCGACTAAACCGGATCAAACCGCATCCAGTTCCGGCTCATCCGCTGCAACGTTGAGCGTTGCCTTCACTTGATCGTGACGACGGATGTACTTCCAGTCCGCCTCGTCGATGTAGATGCCCGCCGGACCGCTTCCGCCTTCCAGGTCGATCGCGACACTGGCGCAAACCTGCGGTTTCACACTCGCGAGAATCGGCACGAAGCCCAGTTGCAGGCTGGTTTCCAGCAATGCAGCCTGGTTCTTCTCATCGATGTCCGCGGCTTCGTCGAGGTAGTACGGCAAGCGCACACGCCCGGCCAGGTCGCGGTCCATCAAGTGCAGCAACAAGTACATGTTGGTCAGCGCCTTGATGGTCATGGTGGTGCCGTTGGAGGCCGCGCCATCGATGTCGGTGTGGATCACCGGTTGACCGTTGACCTTGGTGATCTCGAACGCCAGTTCGAACAAGTCCTTGAGGCCGAGCTGGTTGTGGTTGGCCGCCACCAGTCGAGCCAGATATTCCTTGGCCTCTTCGTTCTTGTTGTCCTGTTCCGCGCTTTGGCTGAGGTCGAACACCGACAGGGTTTCGCCTTCTTCGTACTGACCGGCGCTGTGGATGATCTGGTCGATGTGCTTGAGCGCTTCCTTGTTCGGCGCGAGGACGATGCGGAAGCTCTGCAGGTTGGAGACCTGACGCTTGTTGATCTCGCGGTTGAACAGCGCCAGTTGATGCTCGAGGCTGTCGTAGTCGCTGCGGATGTTGCGCAAGGTGCGGGCGATGTCGGTCACAGCGGCACGACGGGCCTTGCCCAGGGTCAGGGCTTCATCGGTACGGTGCGCGTAGGCGTTGATCAGCAGTGACAGGCGACGCTCCATATCGTCTTCGCTGTCGAACTTGGCCACGCCCTTGAGGCGGACCTGCGCGTACAGCGCTTCGATCTGGCCATCAGCGCGCAACAGGCCTTGCCAGCTGTCCTGATAGTCATTGAGCAGTGGCAGCAGGTTGTCCATGGAGTCGTCGATCGGATCCATGAACGGCGTTCCGAAGGGCAAGTCCGCCGGCAGCAACTGGCGGCGGCGCAATGCGTCGTCGAGGGTGCGTTGCTTGGCTTCCATGTCGCCGATCTGGCGGCCGACCAGTTGCAGCTTGGCTGACAGTTGCTGGACGCGCTCGGTGAACGCATCGCTGGAGCGCTTCAGCTCGTCCTGCGCCGCTTCCATTTGCGCGAGTTGTTCCAGTTTGTCGCCTTCTTCAGCGCTCAAGGTCTGGGCGCGACGGAAATCTTCCAGGGCTTTCTGCGCGTCCAGCACTTGCTGGTACAGCGCTTCGGTCTGGGTCTTGCTCGCGGCGCGGTCGGCAGCCACGGCTTGCTGGGTTTTCA
>NZ_RCNW01000285.1:2787-5223 GCF_004307605.1 Pseudomonas sp. Sample_24 | reverse complement strand
GCCTAGCGCTGGGCTTCGAAGTTGAGCAGTTTGCTGGCTACACGGTTGCTGTCGACTTTGTAGCTGCCATCGGCAATCGCTGCTTTCAACTCGGCCACCCGGGCTTTGTCGACAGCGGGCTGATCGCGCAGCGTATCAGTGACCTTTTGCAACTGTTGAGCCTCATTGCTGAGATGTACCGATTCCCCGCTCGTGACGGTGCTGGCCTGTTCGGCCGGGGTATTCAGCGGCGCGGATTTGCCGGCTTCGGCGGTTTCCTTGGCAACGCTGGTACGTGTACTGCCCGTGAGTGACGAGGAGCTGTTCAAACGGCTGAAATCGATGACCATGATAAAAAACCTCTGGGAATTTGGACGCTTGCCATGTTTTCGGCCATACCCCGAAAAACTTTAGGCTCATTTGAAAAATGAGCTTGCGCGCGCCAGCGCTTGCCCCGCACAGGACACAGTTTAGGGAACGGCCCCGCTTAGCGCCACAGGCAGACCGCCTACATGGACACCTCGACCTGCCCCGGCGCGATGACTTGCGCCTTGATCACTCGATTGGAATTGAGGTTCTTCACCCTGATTTGTTCGCTCAAGCCACCGTTGGCCAGTGCTTCACCGGGCATGCGCACGCTGAGCGTACCACTGCGGGCGGTAATCACCACCTGATCGCCTTTGCGAATGACTTCTGCCTGTTCGATGTGCACGAGGCTGATGACCTGGTCATTGACCATTGGTCGGGTCAGTCTCTGCCCGATGGCCTGATCCACGGAGGTCAAATAGCCCTGGGTGAGCAGGCTGACATCGCGCTCTCGCAGCGTGATGTCAGCGGGTTCGACAATACCGGCGCGGCGCAGGGGCCGAGTGGTTGTCACAACGTCGCGAAACAGGCGGACTTGAGCGGGTACGAACACTGTCCACGGGGATGAACCCTCGCAGCGAACCTTTACCGTTACCCGACCCAACGGCTTGGCCGGACTCTCCAGCGTGGCTGTCAATTCCTTGTCACACATCGGCATGCGCAGGCGTGGGTCGAGTTGGTTGACCTGGATCTCGTAGCGACCTTCGGTTTGACTGGTTGCCAGATAGTCCTCTACGGTGAACTCAAGAAAGCCCTGAGTGACGCCGATAAGCATGTCAGGCAAGGTAACTGCGTCAGCAAGGGCAGGGCTGCCAGCGTGGCACAGGCAAGCAGCCGCCAACACACCGAGCCATTGGCGGAGCGGTGTGGTCAGGCGTCGGAAAAATGTCGGTTCTGTGTTCATGGAAAGATAAAAAGCAAGCGCCGTGCCGTTTAGAGATGAATGTGCGTCGCAACAACACTTAGCGTTGGTGTAGGAGTCTGGGCATGGCTGGTGTAATGGATTCGGTGAACCAGCGCACGCAACTGGTGGGGCAGAATCGCCTTGAGCTGTTGTTGTTCCGTCTCGACGGCCAGCAGCTTTACGGGATCAACGTGTTCAAGGTTCGGGAGGTGCTGCAATGCCCCCAACTGACGCTGATGCCTAAATCCAGTCCTGTCGTGTGCGGTGTGGCAAATATTCGGGGGGCGACCATTCCGATCCTCGATCTGGCAATGGCGACCGGCTCCGGTGCTTTGAAGGACAAGAACAATCCCTTCGTGATCATCACGGAGTACAACACCAAGACCCAGGGCTTCCTGGTGCGATCGGTGGAACGCATCGTCAACATGAACTGGGAGGAGATTCATCCGCCACCCAAGGGAACGGGGCGCGATCACTACCTGACAGCCGTGACGCGGGTCGACAATCAGTTGGTGGAAATCATCGACGTCGAAAAAGTGCTGGCGGAAGTGGCACCGACACCGGAAGCGATTTCGGTCGGCGTGGTGGATGTGGAGACCCAGCACAAGGCGCTTTCATTGCGCGTGCTGACGGTCGATGACTCGTCGGTGGCACGCAAGCAGGTGACGCGTTGCCTGCAGACGGTGGGCGTGGAAGTGGTGGCGTTGAACGACGGTCGGCAAGCGCTTGATTACCTGCGCAAGCTGGCCGACGAGGGGAAGAAGCCGGAAGAAGAGTTCCTGATGATGATTTCCGACATCGAGATGCCGGAGATGGACGGGTACACGCTGACGGCCGAGATACGCAACGACCCTCGCATGCAAAAGCTTCATATCATCCTGCATACTTCGTTGTCGGGTGTGTTCAATCAGGCGATGGTCAAGAAAGTCGGTGCCGATGACTTTCTGGCCAAGTTCCGTCCTGATGACCTGGCATCCCGGGTAGTTGACCGGATCAAAGCAGCAGACATTAGCTAGGGGCGTTCGGCCCCCGGCAGTCAACACGATTTAAGAGGCGGCAGCATTGTCTACGGGTAATTTGGATTTCGAACAGTTCCGGGTATTCCTGGAAAAAGCCTGTGGCATTTTGCTCGGTGAAAACAAGCAGTACCTGGTCTCGAGCCGTCTCAACAAACTGATGGAGCAGCA
>NZ_RCNW01000285.1:0-2687 GCF_004307605.1 Pseudomonas sp. Sample_24 | reverse complement strand
GTGAAAACAAGCAGTACCTGGTCTCGAGCCGTCTCAACAAACTGATGGAGCAGCAGGGCATCAAGTCGTTGGGTGAGCTTGTTCAGCGCATGCAGACCCAGCCGCGCAGCGGTTTGCGCGAACAGGTTGTGGACGCCATGACCACCAACGAAACCCTGTGGTTTCGTGACACCTATCCGTTTGAGGTGTTGAAGAACAAGGTGCTGCCCGAGGCGATCAAGGCCAGTCCGGGCCAGCGTCTGCGGATCTGGTCGGCAGCCTGTTCGTCGGGGCAGGAACCGTATTCGCTGTCGATGTCCATCGACGAGTTCGAGCGGGTCAATATGGGCCAATTGAGGATGGGCGTGCAGATTGTTGCTACCGATCTGTCCGGCACCATGCTCAACAACTGCAAGACCGGCGAGTACGACAGCCTGGCCATTGGTCGCGGTCTCTCACCTGAGCGGCTGCAGCGATACTTCGACCCGAAAGGGCCGGGACGCTGGGTGATCAAGGCGCCGATCAAGAGCCGGGTTGAATTTCGCTCGTTCAACCTGCTGGACAGCTACGCAAGCCTGGGCAAGTTCGACATCGTGTTTTGCCGCAACGTGTTGATCTACTTCTCTGCTGAAGTGAAGAAGGACATCCTGTTGCGCATTCACAGTACGTTGAAGCCGGGCGGCTATCTGTTCCTCGGCGCTTCCGAGGCGCTGAACGGATTGCCGGATCATTACCAGATGGTCCAGTGCAGCCCGGGGATCATTTACCAGGCGAAATGATGCGAAGCAGCAGACTTAAAAACGGGAGTCCTCAGGGGCTCCCTTTTTTATGCCTGCCGTTTTCCATTACCCAGGGAGCGTGTTGCGTGGTGCAAGCGGCAGAAAAGCGGCATTCAGCGGAAACCGGTTGCCGCTTTTCTGGCATTGCCGCTTTGCCACTGCGCGCAAAGCCCCGGTTTACGGGCTTTTTTGAATTGGCATGACGCTTGCTATGTCCATCCTACGAAAAATCAGGTCACCCGAAGGTTTCCCGACATGAGCATCAGCTTCGATAAAGCGCTCGGCATTCATGAAAAGGCTTTGGGCTTCCGCGCGCAGCGTGCCGAAGTCCTGGCCAACAACATCGCCAACGCCGACACCCCGAACTACAAGGCGCGGGATCTGGAATTCTCGAAAGTGCTCGAGGCTCAGAACGATAAAGCCAAGAACGGCACATTCGCCTTGAACATGACCAACAGCCGACACATCGAAGCCGAAGGCCTGGGCAATGGCGACGAGTCGCTGATGTACCGCACGCCGATGCAACCTTCGATCGACCAGAACACCGTGGACGCCCAACTGGAACAGTCGAACTACGCGGAAAACTCCGTCAACTTCCAGGCCAGCTTCACCCTGCTCAACAGCAAATTCAAAGGGCTGGTGTCAGCCCTGCGCGGAGAATAAGCCATGTCTCTATCCAGTGTTTTCAACATTGCCGGTAGCGGCATGAGTGCCCAGACCACTCGCTTGAACACCGTCGCTTCGAACATCGCCAACGCCGAAACGGTTTCATCGAGCATCGACCAGACCTACCGTGCGCGTCATCCGGTGTTCGCCACCATGTTCCAGGGCGGCCAGAGCGGCGGCAGCGATTCGCTGTTCCAGAACCAGGACGCCGCGGGTCAAGGCGTTCAGGTGCTGGGCGTGGTCGAAGACCAGAGCAACCTCGAGGCGCGCTACGAGCCGAATCATCCGGCCGCCGACGCCAAGGGTTACGTCTACTACCCGAACGTCAACGTGGTGGAAGAAATGGCCGACATGATTTCCGCTAGCCGTTCGTTCCAGACCAACGCTGAAATGATGAACACCGCCAAAACCATGATGCAGAAAGTCCTGACCCTCGGTCAGTGATAAGGGGCGACTCAGATGAGTGTTTCCGATTCCACCGGTGGTTTGTCACTCAACGACATCCTGGCCAACTCCTCGATCAAGACCAACAAGGACACTGATGCCCTGGCGTCGGCGGCCAATAGTGCCACCGGTAAAAAGGCCTTGGGCAAGGATGCGTTCCTGCAACTGCTGGTGACTCAGCTGAAAAACCAGAACCCGCTGGAGCCGCAGGGCAATGGTGAGTTCGTTGCACAACTGGCGCAGTTCAGCAGCCTGGAAGGCATCACCACACTCAACGATACCGTGAGCGGCATTGCCGGCACTTTCGGTTCGTCCCAGGCATTGCAGGCGTCCTCCCTGGTCGGCCGTTCGGTCATCGCGCCGGGCGACAAGGCGGTGGTCGACACCACCAAAGGCATGACCGGTTCGGTCGTCCTGCCGCAGTCGGTGGCGCAAGCCGAGGTGAAAGTTACCGACAAGGACGGCAAAGTCATTCGCACCATTACCTTGGCTGACCAGAACGCGGGCAATGCCAGCTTCACCTGGGACGGCAAGGATGATGCCGGCAACGTGGCGCCAGCGGGTACCTACACCTTCGGTGCGACAACCACCATCGATGATCAGAGCGTTGCGCTGATCACCAACCTGCCGGCGACCGTCAACAGCGTGACCATCAGCCAGACCGGCGGTGAGTTGATGCTCAATCTGGCCGGGCTGGGCAGTGTCGCCCTGTCCAAAGTGCAAACCATTGGTATATAGAGCCGACTAACCCGGCACAAAGGAGTGGAACATGTCTTTTAACATCGGCCTTAGCGGTCTCTATGCCGCCAACAAACAACT
>NZ_RCNW01000523.1:0-846 GCF_004307605.1 Pseudomonas sp. Sample_24 | reverse complement strand
TCGACATCACGGTGCTGAACAGCTCGTCCACCGGCGTCTGGAACAGATCGTCGCGAGGCAAGACTTCAACGACCTGGGCCAGTTCCTTGCCCAGGTGAGCCTTGGCCTGGAAGCCCGAACGGCGTTCGATTTCCGCGACCTTGCGGCGGATATACGGAATGACCCGCACGCTTTCGCCATACACCGACGAGGTGTACAGGCCCATGAAACGGCATTCCTTGATGACGTTGCCATCGGCGTCGATCTCACGGATCGACACATAGTCGGGGTAAGCCGGACGGTGTACACGGCTTGGGTGCGCAGCCTTGGCGAACGACAGCAGGGTCGGCTCGCGCAGGTAGTTCACGGCGTAGTCTTCGATGCGCAGGTCATCGTAGGTCAGGCCGGCGCGCAGCAGTTTGGTCAGGCCCAGGAAAGAGTTCTGGTCGTAGACGATGTGACCGCCATCGGCCTCATCGCGGACAACGAATTCTTCATAGCCGAGGAAGGTGAAGTGGTTGCCCACCAGCCATTCGAGGAAGCTTTTGATTTCGGCTTTTTCGTCGGCATCGACGACAAACTGGCTGCTGTCCAGGTTGGTCAGGATTTCCTGGACCTTGGCTTTCATCGGCTCGAAGTCAGCCACCGCGACGCGCACTTCACCGAGCACTTGCTCCAGCTCTTTGCTCAGCACGTTCAATTCGGCGGTGTTGGCGCAACGGTCGATTTCCAGGTACATCAACGACTCTTGCAGCACGTCGTCGCCCTGGGTGCCTTTTGGCAGGATTTCCAGCAGTTCACCCTTGCTGCCGCGACGCACGCTGAGCACGGTGGTCTGCAGGGTGTGAATGCTGTAGCCGCGACGGT
>NZ_RCNW01000240.1:0-43061 GCF_004307605.1 Pseudomonas sp. Sample_24 | reverse complement strand
GATCGGATAAAATCGGGGATAAGCAGCGGGCGGGACAAAGTGAACCCGAGCATGGCGTGAGGCCAGTTCAGGCGCGTGCCGATGCTTGCACCGGCAATAGTGGCGTCTTCGGCATATCCCGGTTCCTCATAAATTTCATCAACGTAACCTGCATCCAAACCTACAAACGGGGCAAAATTGCCGTAATTTGTTTGAATGGGCAGCGTTATGGTGTTGTTGACGAAGATGGCCCGATCTCCCCACAAAGCAGGCCCTTGAAACCCACGCACGGTGTATTCATCACCAATACCTTGCTTGTACGTGGTCACCGTACTGTCTTTGGCATACTGGCCTCCGACATGCATGGCGTACTCAAAATCCCGGTCATAAAGTTGAAGCCCACCTGACCAGGCCGTGTTAAAAGCAAACAATCTCACATTGGTGGGTTTGCCATTTTTTTTGAAAGCCGCATCGCTACCGCCAAACGCCGAAAGCCCTTGGGTCAAACTCCAGTCGCCATATAAAACTCCGCCTTGGAGCTTATTGACCATTTGTAATCCCATGGTCAGCGCGTTGTACCGTAAACTACTGGCTTCTAGATACGTGTCTTCTAAATAGTTCGCGCTTTCTTTACGTTCTAACTGCGAGTAAGCGGAAAGCTTGGTGTTCGTGTCCCGCCACAACGTATGCGACAGCTTGATGTCATAAGTTTGCGAGTCGCCATGGGTGGAATAATCACCGAAATTCCCCGACAGTATATTGCTGTAATAAGAGTCGCTGTAGCGTAGTTCAACAAGGCTGTAGCCCACCGGAAACGAATAATTCACCCCGGCGGAATATTCCGACTTATGCTCGTCATCCTTGAAGCGCCGGCCATTGCCATACACCGAAAGCGAGTCATTACCCAACAACAAGTCATTCAAACTGGACGTTAAAACATACTGATAGCGCCCATTGCTCGGAGAATTCACGCCGGAGTTATTCATGCCGAGCGAAACGGTATTGGCCTTGCTTGGGGTGGTGACAATATTCAGAAGCGAATAACCCGCGCGTTCCGACGGCACGACATCGATGGTGGCCCGCTTGGCGCCGTTGTTAAGGTTTTCAATCGCTTGATCCAGATCAAAAATATTAAGCGGTTTGCCGATGACACCCGGCATCGCTTGGAATGTCATCATCTTTTCCGCGATTGAGCTAGGAGCATTGCCATTGACGAGCCAACCTTCGACCAACCCCCAATCGATCACCAGCGTTAAAAGTCCGGACTTCATGTTGCCGGGAATGACTTTCACTGCGGTGGTCGAAAAGCCCTTTCCGCTGTAGCGATTGGTGATGTCGCGCACTAGGTAGAAGACGTCAGTGCCGTCGAGCTTACGACCGGTATAACGCTGCAATATGTCGTCAACCTCAACCGCGTCAGCAGGAAACAAACCCGTGTCAACTTCAATGTGGTTAATCATGAAGCTCGGTCCGCCACGAATCCCTGCGGGCTCAACCGTTTGATCGGGCTCATCAACCAAGCCTTCTGGGCTACGGCGCGCTTCATTGAGGGCGCGTTTGATCATAGCGTCTTGATAGATCTTATTCTGTTGATCCTGCTCCCGACTCGTCGGCAGGGCCTGTTGAGGGGCCGCGATCACCCATGAAGGAGGGATCGCTATTAGGAGTAAAAGCGCTGAGGTAATAAAGCGTCCTTTACGTTCCAATAAACTCATGGCGGCTCCTCGCGACCAAAAATAATAAATAGTTGTTGTAAGACGCTTCAAGATCATGCCAATGTTCAGTCGAACTGAAATGCATAGAAATCCTAAACAGAAACCGCGCTTCGCCAGAATCAAAAATTGTTATTTATTATTATTTAGATAATCAAACACGCCTCGCCCTCTTGCCGCTGGCGTTAATCGGCTTAAATATTGTTATTTTTTACACCAATCACTTCCGCCGCGGTCGATGGCGACCTACCATTTAGACACTTACGCGCTAAGGCCTAAGTTCAAACCCCTTGTTTTATTAAATTCGACGAGACTATTTTATGATTAGCATGAAGAAGTTTGCATTCGCGGCCAGCGTAGTGGTAGCGACGGCAATGGCGCAAACAGCAATGGCTGCCGATACCGGCGTGATCGATTTCACTGGAGAAGTGACAGATACCACTTGCGACGTTTCCGTTAACGGCGGCACCGCTAACGCCACTGTTACTTTGCCGCGCGTTTCGAGCAGCGCCTTGGCCAATGCGGCGGATGTCACTGGTCGCGTATTTGTGCGTATGAACCTGAGCAATTGCGGTCTGGTAGCAGGTGGCACCGGCACGCCAGCCACCGCCGTGCATGCATTCTGGCAGGCTTCGCCAATCATTAATGTCAATGGTCGTTTGAATAACCAGACCGCCGTTGCGAGCGGTGGTGCCACTAACGTTCAGATTCAAATGCTGAATGACACCTTGCAACCAATCGACCTGTCTAAGCCAGATGGTCAGCAGAACACTACCAACGCCACTATCGTTGGCGCAGCCGGTGCCGGTACTGCCGAACTGGTTCACTACGCCCAGTACTACGCCACCGGCCAGTCCACTCCGGGCTTGGTTACCTCGCAACTGGAATATGTTCTGAGCTACAACTGAATTCCAGTCAGTTAGGTAGAACCTGTCGGCGTTCCGCTCATTGGGAGGGAACGTCGGCTTTGTTTGCGGTCATCGCCGATGCCCGCGCAATGTCTGGCTGAGTACTTATATGAAGCGGCCTATTTATCATCGCGGCGGGGGAGTGCTCGCCCTGTTGGTGCCGTTGGTCACATTGGCGGATACACAGACCGTCACTGTCCTGGGTGAACTTAAAACGTCAACTTGTGAAGTGCGAATCAACGGCGCAAACACGGACGCCACCGTTGCCCTTCCTCCCACCACAGTGGCCAAACTTGCTTCGGTGGGCAATGTAGACGGTAAAACCAGTTTTACACTCAATCTGACTAATTGCAGTTCGACCGGTGAGGTAGTGCCGTATTTTCAGAACACGCAAAGCACCATCACCCCTCAAGGTCGACTCAACAATACTGCCAGTTCAAATCCTGCGAGCGCCGTTGAGCTGCAGCTGCTCGACAGTAACTCAGGGGTGGTGAACTTGAGCCTGGATAGCGATTCGCAAAACGCGGCGACGCCCACTGCGCCAACCGCAGGTGCGGTCAACTTTTCTTTTTATATTCAATATTACGCGACTGCCGCCGCCAGCGCTGGCGCGGTCAGTAGTGCACTCACTTACGTCATTAATTATCTCTAGCCCTTTGGGCCCAACATCGGTGAAACACCCATGTACCGCTACCCTACTCGTTTGTTCGTTACTTGGTTGATGACATTTTTAAGTGCTGTGTTATGCATGTCGACGGCTCACGCATCAATCGTGATTGATGGTACGCGCGTTATTTATCCAGCGAAGGCCGCGGAAGTGACGGTGCGCCTGACCAATAAAGGCGAAGCCCCTCGCTTGGTGCAGGCCTGGATTGATGACGGAGATGAAAAGTCCAGCCCCGAAAAGATCGACGTCCCCTTTATTATCTTGACCCCCATTTTCCGTATGGATCCCGACAAAGGACATGCCTTACGGGTTCGCTATACCCAGAGCAAACCGGTTCCCACCGATCGTGAATCGGTGTTTTGGTTGAATGTCCTTGAAATTCCCGCCAAGCCCGCCGGCGACACCAGTGACGCCAATTATCTGCAGTTTTCCCTGCGTACCCGTATCAAATTATTTTTCCGTCCTGAAGGCTTACCAGGCAGCGCAGCGGCGGCGCCAGAACAATTGGTCTGGCAGGCTCAACCAGGGGGACTACTGGTGAAAAACCCCAGCGCCTTTAACGTCTCGCTTAAGCGCGTCGAGTTGGGAGCTAAAGGCGACGCAGGCACTGTCGAAGGCATCATGGTGGCTCCCTTCTCACAAGCGGTGCTCAAGCTTGTAGGGGCTAAAACTTCGAACCCGTCCAGTACGGTTACCTACTTTCCAGTCAATGACTACGGTGGAACCCCCGAACTTAAAGCGACAGCCCTGCCTTATCATGGTCGGGCAGACTAAATCATCATGGCTCGTATAATTACTGCTCCTTCTCCCAAAGGCCCTCTGTATTGTGCTCAGGCCCTCAGCGCCTTATTGATTTTGCCTGCGGCGGCGCACGCCGACCTTCAACCTCAATATGCTGATGTGGAATTTGACCAGCGCATGCTGTGGGGCAACGAGGCTGAAAAAAGCCATGTTGACCTGTCGCGCTTTTCCAAGGGCAACCCCGTATCGCCTGGCACTTACTCGGTACAGTTTTATGTCAATGATAACTTCTACCAAGAGCAGACTGTTCTGTTCACCGCAGGGGCTGACGGTACCAATGCGACGGCATGTTTAACTCCTTTGCAAATGCGTATTTTTGCGTTGGATATGACGAAATTAGATCCCAAAGAACGCTTGTGGGTAACGGGGGTCGATGCCCCCGTACCGCCCTGCCAGCCTGTCAGCGCCATCATACCCGGGGCTTCATCCCGTTATGATCTGAACGAGCAGCGCCTGGATATACAGATTCCCCAACTTTATTTGGCGGAGCGTCCGCTTGACTATATCGATCCCTCTTTGTGGGACGATGGCATCACCGCGGGGCGGTTGAACTATGCCCTTAACCTGTTTAGCAACGAGTCCCAAGGCCAACAAACGACCGACGGTTTTTTACAACTGGACGCCGGTTTTAACTATGGTGGGTGGCGCTTTCGGCAATTATCGAGCTTGAGTCGCAATGAGGACACTCAGACCTACCAACGTCAACGCACTTATGCCGAAACGGATGTACCATCGCTGGGCTCAACCTTGAGACTGGGTGAAACTTATACCGATGGCCAGGTCTTCGATTCGTATAACTTTCGCGGCGCCATGTTGGCCACTGATGAGCGCATGCGGCCGGCTTCGCAACGAGGGTATGCCCCCGTGGTTCGCGGGACAGCCAACAGTAACGCCAAGGTCACCATCACCCAAGGCGGAATGACTTTGTACCAGCGCTCTGTGGCTCCGGGGCCCTTTGAGATTCGCGACTTGGCGCCGGTGGGCTACGGCAGTGACCTTGAAGTCACTATCACCGAAGCTGATGGGCAAAGTCGTACCTACACCGTACCGTATTCGGCTTCTGCGCAGTTGTTGCGCCCTGGTCAAATTAACTATTTCACGGCCATTGGCCAGGCGGAAGGCCCTGGACTGGATGATTACACGCCTAAGGTCGCTCAATTTACGACCACCTACGGCCTGAATAACACCCTAACCCCCTACGGTGGTGTGTTGGCCAGTGAGGATTATCACTCCGTGGCCTTCGGCAGCGCGCTTAACACACCCATTGGCGCGTTCTCAGCTGATTTTACCTACGCAAAAAACCTTCTGGACGATGTGCAGGCGAATGAAGGCAGCAGTGTGCGCGTGTTGTATTCCAAGCTTCTGGACGCTACCCAGACCAACATTACCCTGTCCAGCTATCGGTACTCGACTGAAGGCTATTGGTCATTCAGCGATATGGTGCAGAGCGAGAATAACCGGCGTGCGGGCGGCAGCGTCAGGGACAGCACGGTATTTTCGGTCAACGACAAACAAAAAAGCCGGTTTAGCGTCAACCTGACGCAATCGTTGGGTGAAGGCTGGGGCAGTCTTTATCTCAACGGCGAAACGCGCGATTACTGGAATCGTTCAGGCACCGACAGCTTGTATCAAATGACCTACAACAACTCGTTTAAAAACATTAATTACAGCTTCGAAATCGATCGCACCCTCAATCAAAACGGTTTTAACACGACTCAATACATCTTGAGTTTCACCATGCCACTCTTTCCATCGGACAGCGGTAATCGCCAATACCTAACCAGTCGCAACACCTTCGATGACAATAACAATGGCCAAGCCCAAGCGACCCTGACAGGTACGGCAGGCGCTGATGGACGCTACTCCTACGGTGCTACTGCCAGTCAAGCCTTGGGCAATAGTGGTGACAGTGGCAGTTTGAGCCTGAACGGCGCCTATCAAGGTGCGCTGGCCAATGTAAACCTCGGCGTCACTAAAGGTGACGGGTATACGCAGACCAACGCCGGTATTTCCGGCGGGATGCTTGTGCACGCTGACGGCATTACCTTGAGCCAAAGCCTGGGACAAACCGTGGCGCTGGTGGAAGCCAAGGATGCAGCGCAGGCAAAAATCATCAATGGGTACGGCACCAAGGTCGGTGATAGCGGTTACGGCGTCGTGCCAACCTTAACCCCCTATGCGCGTAATCGCGTCGAGCTCGATCCATTGGGATTGTCGACCGATGTGCAATTGGACTCCACCAGTAATGAGACTATTCCTGCGTCCGGGGCCATTGTGCGGGTCAAATTCAATACCTCACAAAAAACATCCGGCTTGATCACCGCCACCCTCAGTGATGGCTCGCCGCTGCCTTTTGGGGCTGATGTGAGAGATGCCCCCGCGGGCAGTACCGTGGGTTATGTTGGGCAAGGCGGTCACATATTCGTCCGCGGCATTGAGTCCACCGGAAAGTTGTTCATTGCGCTGAATAAAACCGACGGCTGTGTGATCAAGTATACGTTGACGAAGAAAGCGCCTACGGCTAAGGGCATGAATGCCATGGCCCAAGCCACAGGGATTTGTGAACCTTTCGCGCTGAGTACCGCCCATGTCCAAAAATAATGAAACCTCCTCCCTCAAATGGATATCACGCCGAGCGGTCCTGTTAGGCCTGTACATGGTTTGTTCGTCCGGCACCGCATACGCCGCGGGCTGTTCGATCATCCTCAACGGCACGGATGGGAGTGTCAGCCAGAACAGTCCCTTCATTTTGTCCTCAATTTTTAATATCGACACCGGCGGCAACGGCCCTCCGTCCTGGATGGATGCGGCGACCCTTCCGATCAACGCCCTGATGACCGACATCAGCTTTCCAACGAGTTCGCTCGGTGGCTGCTCGGTAGCGTCCACCGCGGTTGGGCATAAAGTCGAAATTTTGTTCGTGGCGCCCCCGGGCTCCTTGCCCAGCGGTAGCGGTTACATCGTGCCGAGCAATGTGCCTGGCGTGGGGTTGCGGTTGCAATTTCCGGGAAAAGTCAATGGACCGATAGCGAACTCCATTGTTGTGGCGGCGCCGACCGCCAACGTCAACCCCACCGGCGTGGTGACTTATTTGCCTTTCACACTGCGCGCCAGCTGGATGCGTACCGGACCGTTTTTGGCGACTCCCGGGGTGGAAACGTTCCTGAATGTGAGCAACGGTGGGGCCTTCAAAATTTATGACATGACGCTCGGTCAGCTGACGTCTGATGCCGGAAACCCGGTGTCGACCAACTTGCGACCCAGCAACACTGCGCCCAACAACATTCCAAGCTTGGTGGTGAAAACCCCGGCGTGCCAGGTCGGCAGTGTTGGAGGCGCTAACACGGGTCGTCAGGTCACCATGCAGAGTGTCAATGTCACTGACTTCAATGCCGTCGGCAATCAGGGGCCTATCAGCACCAGCCAAAAAGAAACTGGATGGTATTTTTCCTGTGAGGCTCTCGCCAATCAAAGTCTACCCGAGGTGTCCTTTAACACCGCCTTTCCGGGGCCGGAAGATGGCGTTGCGTTACCTACGGCTGACAGTACCTTGGGCATACAATTATTGATGCGAGGCGTGCCCGTCCAATTTGGGGTCACCTACCCGAATCAACCGCTCGGAGGTCCTGGCGCGCCGTTAACGGGTAAATATTCCAGTGACGACGGCGCCACCTTCCAGACTCAATACTTGCAAAACAACGAATTCAATGGCGAGGTGTTAAACATCCCCATCACGTTCCGCTACTACAAAAATGGCTCCCCCCTGGTGCCCGGCGCCTTCTCGGTGAATTATGCGTTCACCATTAATATCTTTTAAGGGTAGCCTTATGGTGCAACGGTCATGACGAGGGAAAAGCGGAGTCGGTAGGGTTGACTCTCTTGGAGCAAGACGCACCGGACGCAGAGTGTGGGCCGTTGGAGGAAAAGGAGATATCCGCTTGGGGCACGAAGCGGACGACCTCCCTCATAGTGCTTCGCACCTGGATCAGCCTCCGCTTCGTCGGCGTTAAGGGTTCATGCAGCGCAAACGACTCAACTCATAGATGTACATACACAGCGCCTCGCCATGCGGGGCGCTGAGTACTTGAAAGTTAAGGATCGCGCCAGGTTGGGTGGCGTATTGATATTTCGCGATGAGCTCAGCATTTTCTTGGTATGGGGTCCAGCGAGATCGCTGGTCCGTCATTACGTTTTTGACTTGTAACTGCCCACCGAGGGGGTGGGTGTTGAGGACGTCGGCATAAAAAGTCTCATAATGAGTCGTCCCGTCGACTTGATGGATTTCCGTTAAAGTAAACATTTGCTGATTGAGCGTCAGGTACTCTTCAGTCAGTTGTTCGGCGGTGGGTCGTAATTGTTTAAAAGTGGTTTGATATTCTCCGTTGTATTTGCGCGCGGCAAGCGACGTATAAAAAAGTGCGGCGCATATACAAGCCAATCCCGCCAGCACTAGCCAGGGTATCAGGATGCACAAAAAGGCTTTCAGAGCGCGGATTCTAGGCACTGTTGAACAACCTCCATCGGTTTTATACTGTTGTGGTCGAATTTTAAGTTTGACGTGCTGCCATCGGCGCGAATACATGAGACGGCATAGGTATTTTTACTGCTAAGAAGCCAGACTTCACCTTTTAACGTAACGGGGAGTTTGGCCTGATCAGCAGCAAACATATGTTGAAATTCTGATGCCTTATCGCGCGTGGCAGCAATAAAATGCAATGTCACCTTGTCATGGTAGGCGTTGGTAATCTGAATTCTGGACTCCTCGATTTCAGGTGCTTGAACCAGTGCTACTACCAGCAAAGGCAGCACCACCGCATAGCCGAGCAATAACTTTCGGCGATTGCTCATGGGCGGCATCATCGATAACAGCGTGGGAATCCCTGTTGGAGGATATAACATCTCAGAAGGCGTCGGGCGTATCGGAAGGTCCTCGGTGTCACCGATATGGCCTGCATCGTCAATGACGTACTGACGATTAAAGCGATATCCTCGTCGAGGAACGGTCATCAAAATCTCATGTTCGCGACTGTCATTGAGAATGGCTCTGAGTGAAAAAATCGCTTGATTCAGACTGCCCGAGGCGACAATACGGTCATCCCATACGTGCTCAACAATTTCAGCCCTGCTCTTAACACTGCCTGGCGCGCTCAACAAAAAACTTAGCAGGCGTGATTCAGCCCTGCCTAGGGTATGGTGATCAACTGTTTCGTTCGGTGACAGAATGGACAATGTGGAGTACTCCGGGTCAAAGGTCACCACTTCTCCCCGCTTTAATCGAAACACATAGTTCATGCTGGAACTCCCGTCAGATGAGCTTATGAAGTGCCCTCGTCGTCGATAACATCGAGAAAGTGAGGTTGCCACCCAAGGGCAATGGTGCATAACGCTCATTGACGCTCTGCCGTGTGTCGTGGCGATTGAACCGATCATTTTTACTTTTTAAATTGAACTGCACAGACGAGATAACTGGCTGTAGGGTAATCCTGCAACTGAGGGTTAGTGCGGGCTCTAGCCACTCTGTCTGCCGTGCAGGAATTGGGAGGCGGCGTCACTTCCGTCACGCCCGTCAATCAATGATCTTTAAGCGCAGTGAGCCCGCCGTGGGGCGGATGAGGAAAGGGTCAGGCATGAGTGAGAGCGGGTGTCTTGATCAGACTGCGCCTGTACCTGGGCGAGTTGAGGCTCGGATTGAGCTTAGCCATGGGCGTCGATAAACCTCATCATCCGCCTTTCAGGATTTCCCTACAGCGATTCAAAAATACTTGCGGTTCAATGGCGCTACAAGCAGGAGTTTCTTCGTCGCTGCCGGATTAGGTTGTGCTTTTCGGTGTGTCGCCCCATCAGGTAGACCTGTGCGCACCCAATCAGTGCGCCTCACAAGAGCGAATTCAGGCCATCTGCGGATTCGCTGCATAGCGATCGCAATCAAGGACCCTAAATGAACCTGTTGCGAAAGTTGTGCGCTGTTATGGCTTCGGACAGTGGTTTGCTGTCCAGTGGCGTTCTTTCAATGAAAGGCGCAGCCCTTAGACGATGGTGGTTATTGACGCTGTGGATTCCCGGCGCTCTGACTGTGGTCGCGATGATCTGGCTAATCAGTGACCGATTGACGCAGATGCAAACGGTGCGCGGCATGAGCGAGCTAGCTCTTGACGTTCATGCGCGTGCTCAGCAGATCGATGAGCAGGTCGATCGTGTCTTGACGACCATGAGCGCACTAAGCGCCTCGAATAAAAGCTGTACGGCCTCAGTGTTCCAGGCGCTGGCCAAGGCGGTCAGAGCTGACCGGTACGTGTATGAAGCAGCCCTGCTGATGCCCGACGGTTCAGTCTGCTCATCTTATGGCTACCCGCTTGCCCGGTCCGTTCTCCCGCACCGAGGAGCAATTACTTATTATCCGCGCAGAGAACGCGAGTATTGGTTTCCAGGTCTACTCACCGACGATGTGAATCAGGATTACATTGTCATTGCCCAGGATAAGGCGTTTGTCTGGGTGAACAAGGACCTGTTTTTTGACGGCCTACCCAGCTTTTCATCCCGAGCTTACCGACTCATCGATGGGCGCGATGCGCACGTGGTGATGGCTCGAGACGATGACCCGATTGCCATTGGCCGGCCGCCACCCGTAGGGCAGTTGGTAGCCCATAAAGACGCCTGGTACCTCGCATTGGCCACGCCATGGCCTAATGTACTCGGCGTCATCAGTGAGCCAGCGACCGAGGTTAACCAGACGCGCTGGTTGATATTTCTCGCCGTGTTGTTTGGCAGCGGCATATCGAGCTTTGGGCTTGTGCAGGTTGGACGCTATGTTTATCGGCATCAGTTGTCGCTTGCCGCTCAGCTCTCACGGGCCATGCGCCACAATCGTTTGAACCTCCATTATCAGCCGATCGTCGATCTGCGCACGGGGGATTGGCGCGGTGCCGAGGCCTTATTACGCTGGAGCGTCAAGGGACGAACACTGAGTCCAGCCATGGTGGTCGCCGAGGCTCAGCGCTGCGGCTTGACCAATGAATTGACTCGCTGGATATGTCGACGGGTCGCTGAGGAATATGCGGCTTTTTTTCAATATTGCGACAGTTTGTACATCACCATCAATTTATCTGCCGAGGACTTGGCAGACAGCCAGTTTGCTGACTTTGTCAGTGCATTGTTCCGTGAATACCATGTCCCTGCTGCAGTGATTGTATTTGAGCTTACCGAAAGCGTGGTGCTGGACAAGGATGCCGCAGCCTCTCAGATGCGGCGATTAAAAGAACTTGGGCATCGTATCGCCGTTGACGACTTTGGCACTGGCTATTCTAATCTGGCATATTTAGAGCACCTGCCGATTGACATTCTTAAAATAGATCGCTCTTTCTTAACCCTCGACCGCTGTCACGCATCTAAAGCCATGTGGCGACAAGTGCTGCGTATTGCTCAAACGATGCAATACAGTGTCGTAGCCGAAGGTGTGGAGTTCACAGAGCAGGCGCATCTGCTTAGCCAGGCTGGAGTCACGCTGGCGCAAGGCTGGTTATACTCCCCCGCTTTGCCTGCTCGCCAACTCGCGCTACAGCGTGCAGCGGGGTCCTCCGCACTCTGACGTGCAATGGATTAAAGGTCCGGTTCGGCGCCTATTATTACCTGCAAGTGAAGTAGCGGTGTACCGGTATCGCACGGTAATTTTCCAGCGCCGGAACTAAAACCGTGGACACCCACTTTGGCTGCTTACATGACCATTTTTCAGTATTGCCTTACAGAAAAGCCCAGAGCAATGGCGCTTACTGAATCTAGAGAGCGCGATTAAACAGATTGGGTTTGCTCGGGCTTTTTTCTGGTGCGCTCTGATGTTCAGCTACGTCGTTATTAGCAAGGAAGTCACATCCAACTGGATTCACTTACTTTTCCTTGGAAGCAACTATGAAAAGACTATTGGTGTTGCCACTGTGCCTTTTAACGCATGCCGCTGTGGCGGCTACGTCTGTTGACATTACCGTGACGGGTATCATCTCGCCGCCCGCTTGCGATATTGCTATGACGGGCAATGGTCAGATCGATTTTGGCGAGATTGTCTTGGCTCCGACAGGCGTCTCGGATGCCCCTCAGCGAGTCAGCCAAACGCTAAGTATCACCTGTGCAGCCCCCTCTTATGCGGGTTTTAGATTAGTCGATAACCGAGCTGCCACCGTGCCGTCATCGGTGATTGCCCCTGATCATTTTGGATTGGGATTAGATGGCGCAAGTCATCCTATAGGCTATTACGACATGGCGCTCCAAACTATACTAGCGGATTCAGCCACAGGATTAGTTAAAGTTTCGACGGATAATGGTAGTACCTGGGCTAATGCTTCGGCCGCGCTTCTTAAGAGTTATGCATCAGGCTCGAATACCTATGCCTTTGATTCCGCGACAACCCCGACCACCGCGCCTAAGGCGGTGACAAATGCATCAAGTCTAATTGCAGTGGCCTATCATATTCAGCCGCGTAACACTTTGGATACCAGTAGCACAATAGACCTCGATGGCTCTGCCACATTCGAGCTGATTTACCTATAAGACCCGTGTTGTTGTAGCGGGAAGCGGCCAGGTAATGGATTTCCTGCAAATTGTGTCAGCTCTAGCTTGTTAGGCCAGCGCCTCAGCTTGATAGAGCATCGGCTCGACACTTATTGAGCTTAGGGACTTGTACTGGGAGTCCGCACCCGGTGGCAATGCATTATCGTAACGGCAACTGTGTCGTGTTTCATCCCAGGAGGGCTTTGTATAGGGCGCTTGATGCCAGTTTCTGCGACCCCGTCAGCAGTGCGCCCTCGCACGGGGGCGCCTAACATGGTTATAACACGGATGGCAAAATGATCTGCAGAAGGAGGCGCGGAACCCCATAAACGGCTTTAGACGGCGGGTACTCGCCAGCGGATTGCGAGGCAGCGACCCAATTTGCTCGGTTATTGGATAACCTGGGGCGAAGACTATGGCAGAACCTCATAACCGCGCTGCTGCAGGCACGCACTGTACACCGAGTTATTGGCTCTTACTGCCTGGTCGGTCGCAGCCATGGCTTGTTGGCGTTGGTGCCGCTGGCGGGCACCACCGACTATAGCTCCCGCCGTCGCAGCGCTGATCGCGTGATTTTGACGATAATCTTGTTGTGTGTCGTGACTGAGTTGATCATAGATACGCTCATGTTGATGCCCTTTGATTTGCGCTGCTGTGACACCCGCCGCGGCACCGACGGCCGCTCCTCGAACTCGCCCGCCAATGGCGACATCGGTAGAAATCGGATGCTGGTCATTGGCTTGGGTGCGACAGGTGCCCGTGTCTTTCTGAATCGTTTCTGAGCTTTGATTTTTCAGCGGAACCACTGTCGCTGCCCCGGCTGTCACACTAAAAATCAAGCTGACCGCGAATACGGTCATGGCACATACATTCATAATTAGCGTCCTGTGAAAGGCTGCACAGCCGGCTCTTGTTAGAGCTCGGTATTGTCGGAGGTGGAGTTAAAGCCATCGCCCGAAGAGGGCTCGATCGCTGCAAATACGGTGTTTAGAGGGCGGTGATGTCGGTCTAAGAAAGACTTAAAAGTTGGTAAAAAATAACCGCTGAAAGCAAACCGATGCCTGCCCCTGCGAGCATTGCTAGCCCCAGAGCCGCTAGCTGACAGACCCATTCCCGGGAGCACGATTCTGGAGGTCGTGATGGGGGGCGTAACGAAAAATTCAGGGAGTCAGACGAATCTTCCTGGGTAGTAGGCGCATTAGCCCTCCGACCGTTCATTCGCCTGCACCTCCGGCCTGCCTTTATCTTGATCGCCTAAGAAATAGGTTTCACTCTCGATCAGCAGATGAGGGCTCGCCTCAAGGCTAAGTTGAACGGTATGACTGTCGGTGCTGATGATTTTAAGCACGATGTCATCTCCGATGAATATACGCTCACCGGGAAGCCGGGCCAGCTTGAGCATACTTGCTCCCAAAAGAGAATTTTCACAGCGTTGTCTTATTGCGAGGAGTCGGTAACGGGATTCGCCACAGGGGCTTAACCAAGGTCGATTGATCATCCTTCGCCAGCGCAGCTCCTCACTAGGACTCATTTAAATGGGTTAGCGAAGGAAAACTTCCAGATCGTTGGTAAGCGCTCTGATCGCGCCTTTGAACGCCTGCGCGGTTATCGGCTGGCTGGCATTTTTAAGCTGTTCGCCAAACGCTTTGCGCACGACCTTGGCCACGGTTTGCGAGGTCTGCATGTCGATCAACTCGGCTTCAAGATATAGCTCGGTATTTTGATCTCGATGGCCAGTGGCGGCGCCCACTCCGCTAATGACCGCAGCCACCGGGACCACCTCATACCATTTGATGCCTTCGTTGGAGGCACTCACACCCGTGATCGCAACGCGAAGCTCCAGAGCGCGAGCATTGGCCGGGACTGCGTCTACATTGGCGAGCAAGTGGTACTTTTGGCTCAAAACTTTCTTAGTAATTTTGCTCATGTAGGCTTGCAACTGATCGAGAGTCGCCTGATCTACGCGTTCATTGGGCTTGGGTGACGGAAACAATTCCAGTTGCTGGAAAACGACTGTGTCGTAGGCATCCGGATCCCATGATGGACTGGTCCAACGTAGGGATTCCTCACCGCTTGGCGTAGTGACGGTGTGCAGATCCTCGTAATTTTCTAGAAAACCGGAGTACTGGGTTTTGCTGGTAATTTTGGAGGTGCAAGCGCCGAGCAGTAAGCTACTCAATACCATGCCAAACAACAGCTTTCGAGAGGTGTTCATCTGGTTATTTCCGTTGGACAAAATCAAGGACGACGAGATTGCAGTAAAACGAGCCCTGCTTACGCTTGCCATCAAGTGGCAGCGACTGGCGCCAGTCATTCCTGAGGGGGCGCGAAAAGACTGTCTTCCCAGGAGAGATCAGCGGCTACAGCGCACTGTGGTGACCATCAATATGACCCTGCAATCACTGTTAGATCGCTAGGATGGCGCGAGCCAACTCGACGTCGCTCAGCGAGCTCAGCTCCGGTGTGGAGTGACGAATGTATTGCAACGCACTTTCCAGCTGCGCTCCGCGAATGCTCCCGTCGGTAGCCACAAAACTGGCTGCATCATCTTGGGCGGCAAGTACAATTTTGTTGTCTTTGAGCGAGGACGACAGTTTGGAGGTGACATTGGACGTGGCTTTTACAGCATCGGAAATGGAGGCGCTGACCATGCTGGATGCTTGGACATTTGCCGCCATGGCCATCAGTAGAGCAGCCATTGCTGAACAGATGAAACGAAGCATAGGGGCTCCTGTGAAAGGTAAAAGTAGACTGGTCGCTGGACAAATACGTCCTTCTATCGACGCCAGTGAACAGAATGGGAGGCTCTGGGGAACTTGTGGTTGGCAGATGCCGCCATTCTTAAGCTCGTTATCTACAGACCATAGTTAAATGACCTGAGCGATTAGAGGTCAAAAACCCGCGCTGTGGCTGTAGGTAAATCCTGCAAATAAAGATGGACAACCGAACTCTCGGGCGCGGTTTGGCAATCCGCAATCTGGCCACCCATCGAGTCAGACCACGCTCTATACGAGCGTGCCTGCGGATAGCCCATGAACTCCCCTCGCGATCCTTACCGGCTGTGCCAGGGGCCTTGCCGCGTGCCTGTGCGCGCCGATAAGGAGTTTTAGAGGCTGCGGTCTTGCAACGCCCCCTTTCATATCCTGCCTGGTATTGAATGAAAAATGTCACTTCAACACCACAGTCACCCGCAAAACTGTACCTATATCCAGCCGCTGGAGTGAGGATCCGCTGTTTGCTGCTAATCCTCGAATCAGGTAAGCCCTACGCATAATCGGGCAGGCACCCTGCATTTTGGGAAGGCTTACGCGAGTAGCATGATTTGTGTCGCACGTAATTGCGCGTTGCGATGGCACTTTACCCACTGCGCTAAACGACCGCCAATAGCTCTCCTGAAAAACTACGTCACGGACCGGCACTCAGGGGGAACTGTCTGAGTTTTGCTCTGGTGACAAAAGCTTGATTCACGTTACGATGCGACACCTGGCCATCAATGATGGCCTTGTGACATCACTGCGAGAGAGCTGGCTGCTTTGCGGAAATCCGCCCGGCCCCAGAGTTTTATAGGTCGCCATTTGAATTGGAACATTAGCGTTGACTCAAATACCCACTCAGCCACAAGGTTTTGCCTCATGTACAGAAAAAGGAATCAACTTAGAGAGGTCCGTCCCAGACCAGAAGGCCGTATTCTGATTGCCGATGACGATCCAGTCATTCGTACTGTATTAGCGATGCGCCTGCTTCGTGAAGGCTACATAGTGGCCGGCGAGGCCAGCAGCGGCGTTGAGACCTTGCGCCTTGCCCAAAGCTGCTCCCCCTCTTTGATATTGCTGGATCTGGATATGCCGTTGATGGAGGGATTGTCTACCTTGCGACGATTGCGTGAGGAGCATCCTTCGTTACCGGTACTCGTGTTAAGCACCCTTGATGCTAATGTGTACAGTTATCGCTGCATTCGCCTGGGCGCTAAAGGCTTTATTAGCAAAAACGTCGGCGTTACGTTGATTTTGAATGCTATTAATCAGGTATTGGAGGGACGAATGCTGTTTCCCTACCAAACCACCGCCGGCGTCGCTAGTGATTTGTCCGACGGCGAGATTGTCGCGCTTCGCTGCTTGGTTCTGGGCGGTAGTCACGACAGTATTGCATCAGCCTTAATGATCACCGCGACCGATGCTCAGAAGATCAACAATCGCCTCAATGCTAAATTGGGCATGACTGGCAATGATGAGTTGATCAGCTTTGGTCGGAGCTTGACGTGGAGTTGAGCTATGCGCAAACGATCCGTTCGAGGACAGGAGTCCCTATGTCGATTCGTAGCAGATTTTTTTCATTCAACGGCAATCGGAGTGTTCTTCGCTATCGCGTGTTACTCCTCATATTCAGCTGTTGCTTTTCCATGCAGCAGGTATTAGCCGCGCAAAGCTTACATTTAGAGCCGCAAGCTAACTTGCCCTTGATCAGGCTCGAATTGTCCGCAGATGATTTGACGTGGTTACAAACGCGCCGAGTGATCCGTCTTGGTGTGAGTGAGCACGACTACGGTCCATTATCCATATTGCGCAAACATAAACTTAAAGGATTAATGGCTGATTATTTATCAATCATCACCAGTAGTTTAGGTCTAACCGTCGAAATACAGACTTACCCTGATGGTCAAAGTGCACTGCAAGCACTCCGAGCAGGGAAAGTAGATGTGCTGGGCTCAGGCTCTTCTTACGAAGCCCAATTGCCAGGCCTTTTATTGTCCGCTCCTTACTCAGTGAATCAACCGGTATTGGTCGGTCGCGATGAAAGCATCGCAGGCCGTCTGTTGAACGCTCGATCGAAAATGGCCATGGTGGACGGGTATGCCCCCATTGACGAATTACACTCAAGATTTCCCAATGTGCAATTACAGCCCTATTCCTCCGTGCGCGAGGCGTTGCATGCTGTGGAATATAAGCATGCTGATTGGGCGGTTTGTGATGCGGTGACCGTTGCTTACCAGATGGGCCTAGGTGAGCTCCCTAATTTACGTATGCGTCCGTTAACGGGAGTACAAGCACCGGGCTACAGTTTTGTGTTTCGGGCGGATGATGCGTTGTTAGTGACGCTGTTTAACCGAGTTCTTGCGCAGGTCCCTCAAGTGACCCAGGCGGATATTCTGTCCAACTGGGGCGGAAGCCCGCGTTTTGATTCATTGCGCGCCACACCCTACACCCCGGAGCAGATACGTTGGCTGGTGACTCGCCCTGAGGTGCGTGTGGTGGTTAACGGCGCACTTCCGCCTTACAGTTTTTTTGACGATGATGGCAACTTTAGCGGCCTGGTCGCAGATTTGTTATATGAAGTCGGACTGCGTAGCGGTTTGCGCTTCAAGGTGATCGAGCGCAGCACAGCGACCGAAAGTCTTGACATGCTCGCTGATGGCGAGGCGGACCTATCACCCATTGTGCTACTCACGGCTGACCTTCAGGCCTCCAGCAATTACACCGAGCCGTTTGCAACCAGCAGTTTTGCATTGGTCGGCGTACGCGGCATCACCCCCAATAGTCTGGCTGACCCGCAGATTCAGCAAGTGTCGCTGACACGGGGCTCACCCATCATCGCTTGGCTGCATAAACAGTACCCGCATATTCAGATCCACGAAGCCGATAGCCCCCTGGAAAGCCTGGTCGCAGTGGCCAATCACGACGTTGATGCGGCGATAGTGTTGCTGCCTTTGGCGCGTTATCTGATCAATCAATACTTCGCCAAAACCTTAAGTGTCGTGACGTCCTTGCCGGAGCATCAAGCGGGGTTAGCCTTTGCGGTGGCGAAGGACCAAGCTCTGCTCTTAGGTGTCATAGAGGCTACGTTTGATCAGTTTGAACCCAGAATGGTGAACAATCTGTTGGAGCGATGGCAAGGGAGCCGGCCGGCGATCAGCCATATTTGGGGAAGCTATGAGCGGCGTTTACACTGGGCAGTGCTCATTGCAGCTAGCGTTTTGGGAGTACTGCTAATATGGTTTGTCTATACGGTGTATCGACGCATCCAAAGTCGGACCGAGCAGGCGCGCCAAGCCTTTCGAGGAGCACTTCTAGATGGTCTCCCCCAGCCTGTGGTAATGCGCGATGTGACCGGGGCATTTGTATTGTGTAACGACGCTTTTTATGAGGTTTTTGGTTTACAGCCGTCTGATGTTATTGGTCGCAAGTGGGAAGAAGTTAAAGGATTAGAGGGCGCTCAGGTCAACGTTCAGGCGCGCGATTATGAAACGCTATTGCGCGACAACGAACCCGACATGCGTCAAGTGGAATTAAAGATTCGGGGTGAGGTGCGCAGCTATCGTCAGTGGACAGTGCCCCATAAAGATATCAACGGGCGCAGCGTAGGTTTACTCATGGGCTGGATTGACATGTCAAAAACGGAGCGTCTGCTGCGACAACTACAAGACATGCGCGATCAGGCCGTGCAAGCCAGTGAGGCCAAAAGCCGCTTTTTGGCTGTAATGAGCCATGAAATACGAACCCCCCTCAACGCTATTATCGGTCTGCTTGAGCTCACGTTAGCCCGCGTTGACAAGAATGAGCCATGGGATCGGCCCTCAATCGAGGTTGCCTACTCCTCGTCTAGGGCGCTGATGTTACTGATAGGGGATATTTTAGATTTATCCAAAATAGAGTCCGGGAAACTAGTGCTGGAGCCGCAGCGCAACAGTCCCAAGGAAATACTGCAATCGGTGGAGCGGGTCTTTCAAGGACTGGCGCGCCAGAAAGGGTTGTACTTGGAGACCGACTTGCAACTGGAGTCTGAAAATGAGGCCTGGATCGATGGCGGGCGCTTAAAGCAAGTACTGTCTAATTTAGTGAGTAACGCTATTAAATTTACTGACCGAGGAGGGATTCGCGTGTCTCTCTACACGCGCCAGGTAGAGGCTGAATTGCAGATGACCTTTATTGTGGAAGATAGTGGCATTGGAATTTCCTCAGACAATCTGCAAAAGCTATTTCAGCCGTTTAGCCAAGTCCATGAACAGGCCAGTGCTCGGGGTGGTACCGGCTTAGGGCTGGTGATTTGCCAGCAACTGGTTGAGATGATGCAAGGCGACTTGCAGTTAGCGAGCACGCCAGAGCAAGGCACACGAATTACCGTGACGCTCAGCGCACCCGCGCTGAGCGCTAGTCATCCGGAGCCTCGCCCGCTATTAACCAATAAGCGGTCAACGTTGCGAGTTTTGCTGGTCGATGATCACCCGGCCAACCGCTTATTGCTGGGTCAACAACTGGTTTTTCTCGGTCATACGGTCAAAGAGGCCGAAGATGGGCAACAGGGCTTTGCTCTGGTGGAAGCCGAGACTTTCGATGTCGTCATTACCGACTGTGATATGCCCGTCATGGATGGTTATGAATTCACTCGACACCTGCGTGAGGAGGAGCGTCATAGCGGCCGTGCTCCCCGCTTTATCGTAGGGTTCACTGCTAATGCGCAAGAATCAGAACGCCAACGGTGCTTGGCGGTGGGCATGGATGATTGCCTGTTTAAGCCTGTCAGCTTAGACATGCTTAGAGCCTGCCTGGAAAAAGCCTCAGTCGATCCGTTGTTAACCATGACGAAAATAAACTCTACTGAAAGCTCAGCGACCACGATATTCGATCTGGATATGTTCAACTCCCTTACGGGCAGTGATCCAAAACTTGCGCGTTTGCTGCTTGACAGTTTGTACACTAATAATTGTCAAGACCTTCAACGGTTTGATGAGCATTTATCCGCAAAACGCTGGTTCGATTTGGCACGCGTGGTTCATCGTGTCAGAGGTGCGGCGCGAATGGTGGGGGCTCAGGGACTGATCGAGGCAGCCAAAGTCTATGAGGAGGGATTGCGCCAGGAATTGACCGAGCAGGAAGCGACATTGCGAGCCATCCAGGTGCGCACGGCGATAGAGCGACTGCAAGAGGCCGTGGCAGGATACATGAACGCCTGAGTTCAGGGCTTACGCTGGAGCGTGAGCGCGCAAAAAAGCGTCGTAACGCCAGCCATACAGCGGTAGCAATATGAATGTCGGGGCGTCGGTTGGGTTCTATGTCGATGCCCCGCAATACTGGGCGGCAGGATTATTGAGCCCCTGCTAGCTCAAGCGTCCAACGCCCCCCCCCCCCTGCGTTCAGCTTTGGCGAGTGCAGGCAGGCATGCGCCATTCTAAGTTAACTCCTTATAAGCTGGCATGCAGGGACGTGCCGGGCCAAGTCTGTTATTGTACGTTCCTCCCCTCTAGAGAAGCCTTGATGCCCGCAGGAGCTTCATCGATTTAAGTTGCAATCAGCCCAGCAAACGTTCTGTCAGAGTGTCTACTCCGATCTAGCTGGCAATCGAAGCGCCCCCCTCGATCAGTCAGTATGTCGTCAATGTTAAGGAAATACCTACAGACAGCCAACCCAGAATGAATTGATATGGGATTAGGGTTTGGTGTTATGTTTTTGCATGAAAGAGGAAAAAGGGATGGCATTAATAAGTTGTCCCGGCTGCGGCCTTCACCAAAGCGATAAAGCCTGGACGTGTAGTGGCTGCCAACACGTGTTACGCATTCCAAAACGAGGAGTGTTTGGACGTATTTTTAAGTGGTCGTTTATTTTTTTTAATCCCATGATGGGCGGATGGATGATTTATGAATTATCCACTGCGGAATCGGCGAGCATTGAATCGCAAGCACTCATCATCACCGCGGTATGGGTGGTTGGTGGGGTCAACCTTGGCCTGCTTGTACTTTTTACCCATCCCTCTAACGAGCCTCCCAACAATTGTCTGTAAAAACGGGCGAGGTCACGGGTTCGGCCATGGATTAAAAGCGTATCCCCCTTTCGACCCAAGGCCGTTAGCGCCCCATTGAGACCCTTGCCCAGGAGCTTGATTGTGAACCTCGATACGTTGATATTGCACTGGACTTTAGAGGTATCGAACAAGAAAAAACCTGGAAGTCGTATTGGCCTTATCACCAACATCATCCAGCGTGCAGTAAAACACAACTCGCTTCGGTATCTGTTTCTCTTCCGCCTCGCTCAGTACTTGTACTCTGGCAACGCTATGTCACGCAGCTATGCGAAACATTTGATAAAAAAGATAAACCTTAAATACGGTATTGATATCGGCATTGATGCGCAAATTGACTTCGGTTTTAGGATCGCTCACCTTCCTGGGGTGGTGATTTCAGGGCATGCTCGTATAGGTCGGAACTTTTTGGTCCGCCAAAACACAACGATTGGTATCAAGACGTTAGGGCTGGAACATTATCTGTTAGCCATCGGCGACAACGTTAGCGTCGGCGCTAATAGCTGCATTATCGGTGATCACTTGGTGATCGGTGACGATGTCACTATCGGCGCAATGACCTTGGTCAACAAAAGCATCGAGTCGGGAAGCATCTTTTACAATGCACGTTAACCGCCATTCTGCCTTCTAAGTGACGGAAAAATGAAAGTCAGAGCGACCGTCATTTGCGAAAGTGATCGGCACATCTTATTCGTTCGAAAACCTAAAGCTAAATGGGGGCTGCCTGGCGGCAAAGTTGAGGCGGATGAAACTATCGCAGAGGCAGCTGCACGAGAGCTCAAAGAAGAAACAGGATTGAAGGCAGATACGTTTCTTCTCATGTTTGAGTACGAAGCACGTCATACCCATCACTATGTTTTTGAGGCCTGCCCCTTAAACGCAGGGCTCGCCGCACCTCAGCATGAAATTACTGAGTGTATGTGGCTGGCACTAGACAAACTGAATGAATTGGACGCAAGCGATGCCACCAAATTAATTGTTAGGTCATTTGTGCGTCGCCTGTGACGCGACTATGCGCGCACTAAAATTTCCTTTTTGTCGCGCTCTTGCCTCGTTCGTAGGATGCTATACGCGGTCCGGACTGCTTGAGCAGTGAGAATGACAAGAGCAGTCAATGCTTAAACCTCGTTCGTCGCCAGTGCGCAGACAGGTGCGACATCATGCAGAGATTTAAAATTACGAATACCTCGTCGCCCAGGCTTATTCATCCTGCCTATCTTTAAAGAGGGTTTTCCTGACACCTATATCATGTGTTCAGTGGTATCGATGAATCTTTACAACGCACGGCCTTCCAACATGGTCCTGGCGAATTTCCGGGTGGCCCTAGCGCTGCTAGCCCGAAAGTCGGAAGTGAGAACCCGCTCGATCGGATGTCCACGCAGTCTGACCGTTCATTTGACTGCTGGAGGCTCACAACAAAGCTGAACCAGCCTGAACGCGAACCTGGACTACGGAAGTCGTAATGCCGACAAATAAAAACAACACGAAAACTGCAAAAACCGATTCGCCACCGATCCCAATCAACCGCTACCTGTTTCCCGTCTTCATCGGCATGCTGCTGTTGGCGATAGTGGGCATCGGCTGGCTTCTGTATGGCAGCAAGCCGGTTCCAGTCAGTTACGCGCCGCCGAGCAAGCCTTCCGTACAACAACCGGTCAAACCGAAAACTGTCGCCCTGGCACCGGCCAGCATGGTCGACGAACAGCAATGCCAAGGCTGTCACAGCGCCCAGGTCAAGGACTGGCAAGGCTCGCATCACCAACTGGCGATGCAGGCGGCCAGCGCCGAAACGATGCTCGGCGATTTCAACAACGTCACCTTCAAGGCGGAAAACGAAACCACCCGTTTCTCGCGCAAGGACGACGGTTTCTGGGTCAACACTCCGGGCATCGACGGCAAGAATGCCGACTTCAAGGTTGCCTACACCTTCGGCATCGCGCCGTTGCAGCAGTACCTGATCGAGGTCGGCGATGGCCGCCTGCAGGCGCTGGGCGTGGCCTGGGATACCGAGAAGAATCGCTGGCTCCATCTCTATCCTGGCCAGGGCGTGACCTTCAAGGACCCGCTGCACTGGAGCAAACCGAGCCAGAACGCCAACTTCATGTGCGTCGAGTGCCACACCACCGGCTACAAGCGCAATTTCGATGCGGCGAAAAACACCTTCGACGGTCAGTGGAACAGCCTCGGCGTCGCCTGCCAGGCCTGTCACGGGCCGGCATCCAACCACCTGCAATGGGCGGAGAAGAAGTCCGACCTAATCCATGCCGGATTCGCCGTCGACCTTAAGGACAAGAACGCCACGGTCGAAATCGAAACCTGCGCCCGTTGCCACGCCCGCCGCGCGCCATTGGGTGATGGTTACACCGTCGGCAAGCGCCTGATGGACGATTACCTGCCCAGCGTCCTGACCCGCGAGCTGTACGCACTGGACGGCAAGATCAAGGACGAGGTGTTCGAGCACGGCTCTTTCGCCCAAAGCAAGATGTTCGACAAGGGTGTGCGTTGCAGCAATTGCCACAACCCCCACAGCGAACAGCTCAAGGCGCCGGGCAACGGTGTCTGCCTGCAATGCCACAACACGGCGGGCAAGACGGCGGTCGAAGGGGTCGATGGCAAGGGCCTGCAGGCGAAGAACTACGATTCCGTCGAACACACCCGTCACACCATGGGCCAGCCGGGATCGCAGTGCGTGGATTGCCACATGCCGGGCAAGTTCTACATGGGCAATGACTTCCGGCATGACCACAGTTTCAGCATCCCCAATCCTGAACGTGCGCAGAAGCTCGGCACGCCGGATGCTTGCCTGACCTGTCATCAGGGCAAGGCCGGGGACAAGGTCACCGAGCAGTTCAAGTTGTGGAGCGCTGCCGATGCGCCGCAGGCCCCGCGTTACGACGAGAGCCTGTGGCTGATTCGCAATGGCCAGGCGGGGGCGGCGCAGGCGCTGTTCGAACAATTGCAGCGCAGCAATCTGCCGGCGATTCAGCGGGCGACCCTGCTGGCCGAGTTGCCTGCCTACCCCAGCGAACAGGCACTGAAACTGGCGAGCGAAGACCTGAACAACCCGGCGCCGCAAGTACGGGAGAGTGCCGTGCATGCGGTCAGCGCCTTCCTGCCACCACCGGAGCGGGCGCAGTTGCTGTCGCCATTGCTGAGCGATCCGGTGAAAGCCGTGCGCATTGCCGCCGCGCGGGATTTGCTCGGCGTGGAGCGCAATGGCCTGGGCGCTGCGCAAGGCAACTGGAACAGCGCCATCGCCGAGTACGAGGTGGTGCAGAAAAGCCTGCTGGAACGCGCCGAAGCCAATCTCAACCTGGCGTTGCTGTATCAGGCCAGCGGTCGCAATGGCGAGGTGGAAGGCCTGCTGCGCTCGGCGCTTCTACACGATCCGGACTTCTACCCGGCGCTGGTGACGCTGGTGCAGTGGCTGGAGGGCAATGGCCGCAATCAGGAGGCACAAACGCTGCTGGCGCAAAGCCTCAAAGAGCACCCCAACGCCGCCCTGCTGCAACACACCCAGGGCCTGGCGCTGGTACGCGCCGGGCAGACCGCCCAGGCCATGCCCTACCTGCACAAGGCCGCGCAACTGGAACCGCAGACCGCGCAATATGGCTACGTGCTGGCGGTGGCATTGCATGACAGCGGCAAGGTCGAGCAAGCCTGTGCAGAGCTGGAGCGCTTGTTGAAACTCGCCCCCACCAACCGCAACGCCCGCCTGGCGCTGATCCAGTACTACCTCAACAACGGCCAGGAGGCCAAGGCGCAGGTGCTGCTGCAGGGCTGGAAGAACTTAAACAGAGGGGATCCGGCCTTGAAATGATGCGCCTGGTGCAGGCTTCGGCGCAACGGACTCAAGGATTGACCATGATCCCCCCTGCACAACTTTCAGCTTCCATCTCTCCGCGCATCCAGATGTCGAACTTGGTAAGCAGCCTTTGCGACAGCGAATGCCCGGTAAGCGTACAGATGCCCAAGCGGCGTTAACTTCACCGAACAACGCCCGCGTTATCGTCCTAACGTTCCCGCGGCTAATGAGCGCCCCGATGAAGACCTCATGGCGAGTGCCGGGATTAAAAAAGAGCCCAATATACTCAAATACGCCCTAAGGAGGCTTGATATGACATTTAACCATCGCATTCCCGTGACCAATTCAGTCGACATGGCAATGCAAATTGTTGCTGCTCTGATCGCCGCAGGCCTACTGCCAAACGACGGCGAAATCATGACTGAGACACAGCGAAAGATTGCCAGCATCCTTAGAGAGCATCTGCCAGTCGCTGCTCCCTATTGCGAGTGTCATTGATCAGGCCGGTCGCTCGACATCGCTGTTCAGGACTTCAGAACGCTTTCAGGATCGCCCTACAGACTCGATATAGAAAGCTAGGAACTATGCGTGCAGCGGGACTCGTCCCGGTCCTAAATTACTGATGAGCATTTATGAACGATCAAAGTCAAGAGCCATACAACCTACAAATTAGTCAGATCCTTACGATAACGCTGGATCAGCTCCTATCGTATTTAAACAATAATGATTGTATGCATCCCTGTGCCGCTTGCGGAAAATCGAATTGGAGCATACCTCTGGCAGACAACATGCCAGCGATTTATATGACGCCTAGTGTCAGAAATCCATCAATTTCGGCTTGGGCATTTCATGTTAATTGTAATGAGTGTGGCGGCATAAAAATATTTAATGCCGCCCGTGTTCGTGAGTATGTCTTCGCCAATCAGGGGGGGGAAGACATAACCCACACTGCGATGCCAATCGACCACCCATTAGCGGAAGTACAATCGCTGGAAATCCGCACAATCCAGCTCGAAGACCATACTAAAAATATCCAGGAAGATATTGAGTCGCTGGAAGGTGAGCTTCAGACATTTCGCACCGAGACCAAGGGCGAACTTTCTTCATTGCGCGATGAATTTTCAAGCGTTCGAGCGGAGATACAGCAAGAATTCACCTGTACAAGGCAAGACATGAAAAAGGAATCGCGAGTGCGTTTTTGGGTATTGATGCTCATCACCGGCGGACTCGCAAGTTTGATGATAAGAGGCTTCGGCTGGGTATAGCCACGCGCAATGGGCTAATGCACGTGCGATGATCGATGAAAAATTTCAAGGTTATCCCAGTCCGTCTAGCCTATCCGATGCCTCAGAACAATACCCACTCGCTGCAGGCGACAATAATGTACAGGGTCGTCGTAACCGCGTTATTCGGAATTTTATTATTTGCTGCCAGTCAAGGAGATGCCGTCGACACGGAAATGGCCCGACAATTACTAGCGACGTTTAGCGGCTTTTTCAATTTGTAGTTCATGCTGCCCTGCCTACCGCGGGGCTTTTTTTGAACGAAACCAAGAAAAAACAAGCTCGCAAATACCCCTTTACCGCTGAGCGGATGGTTACGTTGGACGGCACGAGCGCTCCATACCGCAGTGAGTCCCAGGATAAAAGCACGCCGCCAATGCCACTATCCTGAGCCACGCTCAAGCTGTCCTGCACCATCCTCTTGAGGGGAAGCGTCCTTCGAAAAAATTACCAATGTTAGGTTAGGTGAAAGCTTCTTAAGTCGTTGCGCACCACATTTTAAAATGTCTCGTTTGAAATATGCCGTCCACGTGTACTGGGAGCTGCGTACGCAGCCACTGAGGTAGGTCTCTATCTCCGCTTCCGTCAACTCGGCGACGGTAGCTATTTCTCTGGATGTAGGCCGAAATTCCATTATCGATTTCCTTCCCGCCTAACGGGTCATTTAAGCAGTTGGTCAGAGCCTTGTTCACGTCAGCTATCAGCATTTTCGCGGCACGATGTAAACCCAAGCCGGTATGGTTTTCGCGTATGCAGCGATTCGTTAACTAGACCGCCATTGATTGTCCGATCGCGTAATAGCGTTTGTGCCTGACTAACCTGCCGGCCGGACACAGTCAAGGTACTGCGGGAAACGGGCAACATCTGTAGGCTTTTTCTGAAAACTTCGAAAGCGGCATGAAAAAGTGCCCCCCCTTGTCGCGACCTTTTTCCTAAACCTATGGCGCGCTGAATTAAGCGCCTAAACCATCCAACAGCTTTGTTCTTCACATGGCTGCAGGCCTCAATGAACAACAAATCAGGATTTGGCGCGGATAAACACCGACTGCGTTATTTTGAGGAGCACTTGCTGTCGCCGACCGGAAAGACAAAACCTATCAACACTTGAGGGGGGGCCGGTTATTCGGATGGAAAACGGCTCGATTAAAACTTCAAACGAGCCTGTTCGCCGGGCAGTTGTTTTCACTGGCCTGGTTTAAATTTAAGCTGTTTGGCTGCAGCCTCAGCCAGGTCCGGAGGCAGGAAATCTTTGTCCGGATTGTAATCACCCTTAAGCCAGTGGGTCAGATTATGTAAGTCTTGTGGACTCAGCGTTCCGACCTGTTGCTTCAGGCGCAAAGTATCGAGGATGTAATCATAGCGGGTGTTGTTGTAGTCCCGTACCGAGCTGTAGAGCTGGCGCTGCGCATCCAACACATCGACGATGTTGCGCGTCCCTACCTGATATCCGATTTCAGTCGCTTCCACTGCGCTTTGGTTAGAAATGATTGATTGTTTGCGCGCCCGTACCTGCTCAACGTCAGTATTGACGGCACGATACAGGTCACGGGTGTTTTCCACGATGGCGCGAAGCAGCGATTCGCGTTGTTGCTCTGTTTGCTCTAATTGCGCATACGATTGACGCACCTGGGAATTGATCAAGCCGCCACTGTAGATTGGGATATTCAGCTGCAAGCCGATCGAGGATTGCGCGACATCGCCTTTGTACGGTTGACCCAACGCGCTGGGGTTGCTGAACCCCAATGCATCATTGTCGCCTTTCTCGTACCGAGCGACCATATCGACGGTTGGTGCGTGGCCAGCCTTGCGCTGATTAAGAGTTTGTTCGGCGGCACTGACTGCATAGTTGCTGGCCTGCAGATTGAGGTTTTGTTGAGCCGCGGTATCAACCCAATCCTTAGCATTGTTTGGTGCTGGCGGTAGGATCGGCAGACTATGGGAAATACCCCAGATCGCGTTGTATCGCCGGTTAGTGAGGTTCACCAGGGCTTCGAAAGCATCATCCACCTGGCGCTGGGCAACGATGCGGTTGACCCGTGCCGTGTCGTAGCTAGCTTGTGAGTTCAGCACATCGGTCTTATCCGCGAGGCCAACCTTAAAACGCTCATTGGACTGATCGAGCTGGCGCTTGAACGCGGCCTCTTCGGCCTTGGTCGAAGCCAGGTTATCTTGGCTACGTAGCACATTAAAATAACTGTCTGCGGTTTGCAGAATGAGGTTTTGCTGGGCTGCTGAGAGCTGTAGCGCCGCCTGTTCATTCACATCCTTGGCCGCCTGGAACTGAAACCAGCGATCGGCACGAAACAGCGGTTGCGCCAGGGTGGCTTGGTACGAATGCTCGTAGCGATTTGCAGCAGCCGAAGGCTGGTCGATCGAGGTGCGAACACTGGCAGTTTCTGCGCTACCGGACAGATTGGGCAACAGCCCGGCGCGAGCTTGCGGTACGACTTCCTTCTGCACGCCATACTGGGCGATGGCGGCAGCGAGATCAGCGTTGTTTGCTACAGCCTCTTGATAGACGCTCACCAGATCATTATTGGCTGACAACGGAGCTTCAGCTGCCCAGGGCATGGTATTGGATGCACAAAACACAGCAATACCCAGTGAAAATTTGCGCAGCATGTGATGATTCCTAAACATGTATAAAACCGTGAAAAATTTTGCACCTAAGAATGGCGCCACCATTACAGCGTCAAGACGCGGTTAGGTAAGGAGGTGATAAGCTTGTTCGCGAATGCATTCGAGCGGCAGTAAGAACCCGTAGTTACGTCTGATACGAGCCAGCAATACCTTCGCATTCAGCTTCAGGTGTCGCACGGATGGCGGCCAGGTATGAACCGCGCCGATTGAGCAGCAATACGGATGTGGCGACACCGACGGTTGCCTTCTCTCCCCCTCGCCAATACGGCCCGTTACCCAGTGAAAGGCAAGCCAGGGTATGTCATGGGAGGGGGATGGCCTGATGCATTACTATTAAGGTTGCAACCCACCGTCGCGCAGACGAACCGGATTCATCTTGAGGTCGCCTGCAGCACCGGCGGGCTAAAAATCACAGATAGACCAACTCGATAGTGGCCGAGCCATCCAAATTAATCGCGTTATTGGTGTCTAGGGTATTCCTTGGCGCAATCGTTGGCGTCACGGTCAGGTCGAGGGAGGCGCTGGTAATGGCCTGTGGAGGAGCGGTGCCATTATTGGTAGGATTAACGGCATAGGTCGTATTTGAACCAGTGAAGGTATTCAAGTCGCCAGCGTTTGTACCTGCTAAAGTCGTCCAGGTAGTAAGGTTCGCGGAATATTTGACATAGCCCGTTCCACCATTGGCGCTGGGATTGAGCATGATAATTCTGTACCAACCAATCTTATTACCCGCTCCATCGGTACCGAGCCCATACCGTATGTTACCCCCAGTGCTTGTACCGCTTCGATTGTCAATCCCCCTAAATCCTACGTAAGCCGGCCCGGTGCAAGCTATGCTCATGGGATGACCAGTACTCACGGGCAGTAGGGTCTCGCCGGTAGGATTCAAAGCAATTGATGAACCAAAATCAAAATTTGCGTCGGCGATGGCGATGTCGCATGCGGCCGGCGTGATTTTGCCATCCACCCCCATTTCAGTCGAAGTGGCGGCAAAGGTCAAAGGCGTTAAAAGCATGAAGGGTATGACTAAAAATTTTCTCATGGACGTGGTCTCAAGGCGAAAATTAATAACACCGCGATTCAAAGCTACCGGCGCAGCCTGGTGAGCTGAACCTTGGCCTGCGGAAGGTTTTGCCGCTTTACAAACGCTATTCCACTCAACGGGGCTTTGCTGTAGGAAAACCCTCAACTTGAGCGCCCCCCCCCCCAACCACCCCTGTATCAATGACTGCATCCGCGTGACAGAAAAATATACACAAGCTATACACGTCTCCTTTAAGCGCGTAACGGCAAATTAAGGATGAATTAAGTTATAACAACTAGCCTTGACCCCCGTATCCGGCATCTCAAGAGAAACCTCATGAAAACCGCGATCGCACTCTCTATGGCTCTGCCCCTCACTGTCGGCTTGGCTCAGGCCGATGACTTGCATTTCGAACAGGTTCCGCAGTTGGTCAAAGAAGGCAAAATCAAGCCTCTGAGCACCTTGAATCAGGCTGTGATGAAATTGCATCCGGGAGCCACAATCACCGACACCGATCTGGATAACCACTTCAACGGTTACACTTATGAAGTTGAAGTGCTCGATACCAACGGTGCTGAGTGGGACGTGGACTTAAATGCCGCAACCGGGGCAGTATTGAAAAACCAGCAAGATAATTGACATGACCTCCATCGAAGCGTCGTGAGTGATGCGCTTTCGGACAGAAGTGCAACACAACGATAGTGTTGCCCAGCTCTGCGCAGCGATGCGGCATGGCGGGAGGACTGTACATGCCCCGGCATCCTGAGCTTGAATTCGATTAGAGATCTTCCCTAGCTCAGGTCTAATCGATGACCGGTCTAACCTTTCCCCGGACGATTTTAGGACTCCATTCGCATGGGCTTCGCTAGCGTGGCGAGCCGTTGTAGGCCTTCGCGCTTAAATTCGTCAGAGTTGAGGGATTTCCCTACAGCCTTTGGGTGGCGGTTACGTTTGAATGTTTTTCGGAAACCGACAAACAGTGGCCCGGCGTGAGGCATCACTTCAGGGCCTTGCGCGTCGGTTTTCGCCTCTCTGCCCCTGCCCCTGCCGCATGAGCGGCATCAGAGCAAATGGGTTGCTTAGCACCGGCGAGCCCGGTACTTCGAAAATGGGAGGTCTTGGCGTGGTGATCGCTTGCGTCGTGCGATTAAATTGGCGCCGAGAAAGACAGTAGCGCTACACCCTCTCGCCTGCATGCCCGGCATACAGCCCTCCTATGACGCTGCTTTCTCTCGAATGGTGACGCTTTTAGCCCGTATTCCTCCCATCAGGATATGGGTTCTTTTTTCTTTCTGATCCAGGCTTGTCAATAGCTTGGATCTCCTGCCTGAGACGCAACTCATTAGCTCGAAGACATGCCGGCGTACTCGCCTTTATTGCAGGAGGCGCAGCTGCAAGCCCCTCTTCGGAGGAGTGAACGATTGACCAGCAGTGGTAGGACCAGGCTTGTTTCGCCTACTTGATCAGGATGATGACATTTTTTGTGCTACAGATGTTCTTGCGCTTGTGGGTGGCTCGTTGCGCGAGGCCAGCTGTAACTCGAACTACTGCCAGCATCGCTATAAGAAAAACCACAGCTTTTGTTAACTGCAGGCTTGGTGGGACGCAAGCCGCGCACCTCTTGAAGGATTTGCCTACAGACGCTGCTCTAGAAGATGGGGATGATGTGCGCGAGTGCATTAATTTTAAGCGTCACGCTACGCCGCTTGAAAGAACTGACGTAGAAAACAATTAACCACCCAAGGTAAACCTTATGCTTATTTTGATGCGCAAGATTGGCGAAAGCATTCATATTGGTGATGATATAACCATTACCGTACTTGGCATTGAAGGAATACAAGTGCGAATTGGCACTCATGCTCCGCGAACAGTGCCAGTGAACCGCCAAGAAGTCCTGCAGCGGGCTAAGGCAGAGGTTTTGAAGCAGTCATAAAGGCAGTGATGTTTTGTCGTTAAACGAGGACTCTTGCCCTGAAAAATGCCAAGAATTAATACTCAGCTGGGTGACTAGCGTCTAAACCTCGAAACCCTGAAAAGCAAAGGATTAAATCGTGAAGCTACAATATCTCATCATTCCTTTGATGTGTCTTGCGCTGGCAGCTTGCCGCGATCCGGATCCTAAGAGTGTTTCACTCCCCACAAACAATAATAGCATATTGGATGTCGTCGAAGCCTACCAGGCGAAAAGAGCCATTCAAGCCCTCAGCGAAACTGACCGCACGCTACTGCAAACCTACTTAGTCCGTACTGCTATGGATTACGCGCTCGATGAACACAAAGGAAAGCCCATAAATATCGGCGAGGCGATCATCGCCCAGCAAGCATGGCAGGATGAACAAAACGCTAAGGCGGCCAAGCAGCAAGCCATTAAGGACGAGGAGGAAGCCGCCAAACAGCAAGCCATCCGTGAGGCAGAGGTAGCTCAGCAGCAAGCTATAAAGGATAACGAAGCCAAACAACGCGCGCTTTTGGAGGAAATTAGCCAAAAAAAAACTGAAGCCTTGGCTATCATGAATGCTGCACTAACAGCCAATTTGGTTTCATTTAAATTAAAGAAAAAAAATTACAAGAAAAAAATCTATTCAGACTATATTGATATTGAACTCGTTATAAAAAACAACGGCGAAAGCGAATTGTCTGGATTTAAAGGTGCATTAGTGATCAAGGATACGATGGGCAATCCCGTAAAAACGCTCGAGATCTCAGCCTCTCTCGAAGTCGAGCCCGGGCAAGCTGTGTTGTACACAACTAAACTTGACCATAATTCGCTGCTAGAAGAGGATAAATTGCTCGCCACGTTAGATCTGGAAAAGGTCCATTATGAGTGGATCCCCAGCGTGTACACGTTCAAGAGCGGCGAAACGCTTAAAATTCCTACCTAGCAAAACTGCTACTTTTCTATCGAAACAGTATTCGCCCCTTATGGAAAAGAAAAGGCTCACCATCCTGGCTCTTTTGAAAGAATAAGCAGAGAAAAAGACCCACTTCTCGGTACCGCAGGGCTGGCCAGTAGCAAGGCCCGCCCATTAGTAGAGCGTCCACTCGGCTTCATCGCTACTGCGGTCTCAATTGGCTCTGCAATTGTCACCATGATACGACGAGCTCACTATTTTACTATCGACGATTTCGAAGGTCGTTACGCAAGACAAGGTTACGATCGTCGGCGGATACCCCCCATAACCTCGAGTATAAACCGTGTCGCCGGAAAGGGTCGATTGATAGATGGGTTCTGCCCCTGGAAGCATCACTGATTGATTATGATTATAAGTCAAGAAACGGTGCCCCTGGGACTCATAGACTTCGTCTGGCGGCCCCCAGCGTCGGATTAGGCTCAATTCCTCGATGCCTTGTAGGGCACTCAACATGTTCTGATATTTGGCCTCCGCGGCACAAGCAGACAGTAATAGCCCTATGAGGGCGAGCAGCAGCTGTTTCATTTCAGTCTCCCTTCACGCTCCACTTCAGCAGCTACGAATGCAGTGGCGCAACCGTGCGTTGCTCAGATAAGGTGCGCACCTACTGCAGCCCAAGCCAATTTATGGGCTCTTGCTGTACGTCATTAGTTTAATCCACTGCCCACAGTGCGGCTGCCAGTCCGATGTAGTATGCCTCTGAAGTCATTCAGAGAGCAGTCTTAGGTGTATGCCCTCTGGGCGAGGCGCTTGAGCTCATTGCTCTCTTGATGCTGGGCCGGCTATTCTCTAGAGGGTGACCGCTTTTTATCCCGCCTCGAATCGGCTAATGAGCGTCGCCAATGAACTAAAACTTGCGCGTTGAGTGTTGAATAAAAGGCCGATGATGACCAAAGATGAATTGCGAACTGAACTGCTTCGCCAAGTGCAGCATTTTCAAGAGATCGAAGGCGGCGAATTAAAGACCTATGCCGCCCAGCTTCCACCCGACCGAAAAACATGGAAAAAAAAGCCCAGCGAACAAGCGCAATTGTTTCAGAAAGAGTTTGCGGAAGCAGAACGCTCATGAAATGCATGAAAGATGCGGCTTAGCTTCCGACGCCTGAGGCTAATATAACATTGAAGGTTGTGGCCGTATTCAATGAAGTCAGTGCGGCTGGTGTGCTTCTTTGCAAGAACAATCTAGGGAGGGTTGATGCTTGATCTCGATAAACGCGATCGATTTTGCGAGCATTATGGAAATAAAGGCAGGCATGCGGTATCACGCGCGGGCTCACCTCCTAAGCCAATTCAATATCTCGGAAGTTGCCATATCTTTGACCTTGCCCCCCCTGTGGGTTGAACTGCAACATACCTATAGGGCGTTACCCTCCCCCAGAGCAGGATCGCCCTACAGAAATATTGTGTTGTGCGTTGCTAATCTCTCATACGTCAGGATGATAGACGTAGCTCAGCAATAAAATAGTATAGCGTTATCAGTGAGGAGCAAGAGGCTGACATTTATCAGAGCAATAAATTTTAAGGGTACACATTATTGACTGTAGCTATATCGAACGCTAACCCACGGTGACGTTGATGAAGAGAGGTGCCGGCGATGAGGGTAATTATCCCACTGGTTTTAGTAGCGCATACCGCTGCTGCAGCAACATCCGTTGACCTCGCAGTTCAAGGGACAGTCTCTCCTCCCTCCTGTTCGATTGCCCTAAGCGGTAACTTGAACATAGTTTTGGGGACAATTCCTTCGGGCGCACTGAATCAAACCGTTAGTACAAGCCTCGCTGACGTCCCGGCAGGCGACCTCAAAATTGGTTGTGCCGGCCCTACCTTGGTTGGATTATCCGCGGTAGATAATGTTCACCCCACAACCTACTTCCCCGTTGCTCAGGATGCCAAATATTTTGGACTGGGCACTGATAGCGACGGCCACAACGTTGGCAATTATCAAATTTATTTAGATAACCCTAGTATCGACAGCGCGCAAGGTTATATGACAATGCCCTCGAACAGTGGAAGCACTTGGTTTTCTGTGAGCGGCGCCAACAACGCCACCTTAGTCAGGGCCTCGCCCACTACAATCTCATCGTGGAGCAAAGTGGCCGCTGGATCTCCTCCATCATTGCTGACTACAGTATCTGTTCCAATGGTCATTAGGCCCATGATTGCGCCCAAAAACAGTATTAACACAACTGTACAGATTGAGCTGAGCGGCTCCGCGACGCTTGAGCTTCTTTATCTATGATTGCTGAGTGCTCTCGAGCCGCGCGTTGCGTTCATTGACTGCATTTTTATATTCACAGTTAAAGTCATAATCGAGCGTGACTCAAATGAGAGAGAGTTTGTACCCTTACACATTAAGCATGCGCGACATAACTCAGTGAATTCAGCAAAGTGTCAGCAGAAGGCAAACCGAGGCTGAGCCGCTGATTGACTAAGAGTAGTCAGGCGACGGCATCAGCCTTTTAACATTATTTAAATCTGTGTACAATTTCTACGACACTCTTAGCATTCAGTTTTCGTAGAGATCGGGTTTTGAAAGTGCTGACCGTTTTATCGCTTAACTGCATCCGTTCAGCGACCTGCATATTGCTCATCCCTTCAGATAACAATTGAAGAACCTGGCGTTCACGCACTGACAACCCCCTCATTGGATCGTCAACACTTTGGGCTCGCTCTCGCTCGACCCAGTCAGGATAAAATGTCTCCCCATTTCGTACACGCAATAACGCCATGGACAAAGCGCTGACCTCCTGCGCCTTGCTAACGAATCCATGGGCTCCCGCCAAAGCGCAGTTCATGATTGATAGTCGCGAAGTGTGGGCCGAAAAAACCAATGTTTTAATTGGTAGCGCCAGCTGCTTTATATGCTCGAGAACCACCAAACCACTTAATGTGGGAAGATCCAATTCAGTGATCATCAGGTCGGGTTCATGCTGATGAATATACCGAATCGCCTCTCTTCCATCGCGAGCCTCTGCGATCCGCTCCAGACCATGTCGTGATAAACAAGTATGTAGTGCCAGCCGGATAAGCGGGTGTTCATCTACTATGAGCACCTTGTTGTTAGTGGGTTTGCACCGGGACTTAATGGCGCTTGATTCACTTAAAGTATTACACGACTTGTCCATGTTTTACTCGCTAAGTAATTATTGTTGGAGGCCGGTAGCCATTAGTACCGGGTCTGAATTTATTTGCCCTAGACAGAGAAGAGCAATGTTGTGCGATGAAAGCATATTTATCTACTCCAGCATACGCGCTTTGGATGGGTCATGACTGTAGGGATTTCCCGCAGATGGCTTGATGACTATCAAAACTGACAGGACACCTAGTACCTCACCGGCTCAGCGCTGACTCTATTTGCAGTATTTACCTACAGAATTGGATTCTAGGCTGCGGGTTTAATGCGCACCGACGCGGCGGTCAGTCTAGAGACGCTGAACAGCAGTCATGAATCAAGCGTTACCACGGCGGATGATATAAAAAGACGCTTAATGAGGTTACTACGTGAACGACGAGCCAAAACTGGTTTCACGCGAGGCCATGCTGAAGGCCTTGGAGGAGCAAAAAAAAATATTTTTTGCCGCTGGACACTCAATTCAGCAGATTCAGGCAGGGATCAGTGGGCTAACCGGGCATAGCATTCCTGATGCCCATTACCTTCGGTTACGAAAGGAGCGTGCCAAACTTGCGCCCGCTTTACGTAGACTGGCGCAAGCAGGTAAAACACTCAGCGCGGCGGCGCTGACGCTGAATATGAAAACCGCTCGAGCGCAAATAATCGCCCGAGAAAATGCCATTCAGTTCCCCGTCGAGGGATTTCGCTCTGAATAGCACAAGCCGTGCGTCGGCGCGAAAGGCGCTAGCTGACTTTACCTCGCCAAGGGAGCGATGAGCTTTCAGTGTTATCTCAGATACACCTGCAGTTGTAATAGGATAGAAAAAGTCCGTCATGATATGCGATAGAGCGCCGCTTCCCGCTGCCACTACAAATCCTCAATTAACGGTTGGTGCTACTCGTTTCTTCTGAGCAAGCATCACATGCGTTTTACTCTCGATAGCGAATCAGCTTGCTCTAAGCTGTGGCCGGTCTTGGCAAAGCTGCAAGGAAGTGCAAGCGACAGCGCAACTCCGAGCTGCTCAAATTCAAGCCCTGGACAGGAACACTAGGTTCATCCCTACAAGCGCTGCGCTTTCCGCCTACAGGCTTAAAGCAAATTAACTAATAGAATCGATCCCCTGAGAAAGCTAGCGGTGCGGGCGGTGCCCGATTTTTAAAGGTGGGCGCTTCTTTTTTCCAGGGCCCGCTCGCTAGCTTTCTCCCAGAATGCCCATGTTTTTTTTCAGCTAGGATCCAATCAGCGCAACCACAATACGTTGTACTTAAGGTTGCTGCGTACGTCCTGATCGTTTAACTGGTTGCACTCGGAAGGATACCAGCTCTCTCTGATGCATGGGAGGTATTTTGGCCGAGCGCTATTTGGTACGCGGATGGACTTGTCGGCCTCGGCCGAGCAGTTAGAAAGCAGTACTATCTCCCTACAGGGTATTAGGCGCTTCCTTACAGTGCAAGCCGCTGAACTATGGCGCAATGCATGAGCTGCCGCCTCGCTCACCACGCTGATTCTTTCTGAATGGTGCGCCACTTCAAGATATTAAAAGAGGACTTTCCCGTGAAAAAGCTCCTGCTAGTGCCCTTTGTCACATTGATCCATCCGGTTTTAGCGGCAACCTCGGTCGACATGCAGGTGCTCGGAACCATCAACCCACCATCATGCGACCTTACGATAACCAGTGGCGGAAATTTTTCTTTGGGCACGGCAATTGTTTTACACCAAGCGGGAGTACCCAACTGCCTACCAGCACAGCATTGCAAATGAATATCGCTTGTCAAAATCCGACCCTGGTAGGGTTCAAAGCACTGGATAACCGAGCTAATACAGTTGTCGTATCCAACAATTTCAACTTTGGGTTGGGTCTCGACGGAGGTGGTAATAAAATCGGCGACTACATTCTGGAAATTTTGAACGTTAATATAGACGGCAGCGCTGGTGCTTTAAAATATAAGACCACAACTACTTGGAATAATGCCGGCGGCGCAGGTGGTGGTGGAAAGCTAATCCCCTATGGCGTTCGGCCAGATATTTTTTCTCTCGGGTCCACGAGCACCACCCAAAACAACCCAGTAGCATTTACCACTGCCTCTTATGACCTCGCTGCGACAGCAACGATTGCTCCAAAAAACACGTTAGATGCAAATAGTGATATTAGTTTAGATGGCGCCGCCACTGTGGAGTTAATTTATTTGTAATTTGACACATGCGTTAGGGTAATAAATGTTACTGAAAGCGACGGCGCGAAACAACCGCTAGGAGCGGTTGGCAGCTGATTTATCGCCCGGCAGCTCAGGCCCCTAGCCAGCTCATCAATGCTGCCAGCCGTTAGTCCCCGGGAAGCCTTAAATCGCTCCAGGTCGTTGCGCGCACCGGAGCACAGGAAGATTTTGTGATACTAGATTCGCCCCTACCACTAAATAGTTATAGTACATTGGCCTATTCTTTCTTAGGGAACGGTCCTTCACCGACACGATAAGGATGTCTGGCCGCAGATAAACAGCGACTTATCGACCCTAGGGACAGCACCCACCAAAAAATTAATGGTTTTTTACAAATGAAGGTTTTCCCTACTTACAGCGATCCGGCCCTTGAGTTAGCTTCACATTGAGAGCTAAGCGCGCACGCTTGAAGCTGAGAAAGAACTTAGCGTCAGAATGCGCGCCCTTTCGAGCACCAGTAGTGACAGTGCACTTTGCCCACATCTCTTGCCCTGGGAGCTGTGGGTTTTTTTCTTTGAAGCCAGCTTAACTTGGGAGACGGCTTTACTCTCGCTTCCCGGAGCTACCCATCGTACAAGCGACATTGCGGGATTTCCTTACAGACAGATTAGTGAGTTAGGTCGAATATGCCGCGCTGAACGTGTTCGCAGCTTATAGGGGCGAACATCAGCGCCTGATGGGAGGTTCATAAATGGTGTCAACCAAAATGCGAAGCGCGTGGATAGCGGTAATTGTGTCGTTGATGATCACAGGGTTCGCTCATGCGGATCTTGCAAAAGGTACTCGCGCGATAATTCCGGCCGAAGTGCCCCTGTGCAATATTCTCAGCATCGATGCGGAAATGACGTTACTGGATGCAGGTATTTCAAAAGCAGTCAAAGGTTGCACACTAAATACCAAGCCTCAAGATGCGGTTCTTTTGATGAACTATGAGAGTTTAAAAATGGGCAAATATAGCCGGTGGTACCTTCTCGACACGGAGGAAGAAACGTTCATTCCCAATTCGATGATTAAGTGAGTTTAGATACCTTCATAAAAGGCTTGGGCTCGTCTGTCGCCCCATAAATCGTCTACGCTTCTTGATGGTCGCGCCCGACGCGGCCCGGGCTGTGCAATTCTCGCGCTTTCCAAAGGCCCCGCGCTCGGACCAATTTTAGAGTAACGCAGGGTGCCTATCTGCGACCCGTATCTTGTTAGCAAGCGCAGTTCACTGCCAATTTAAGTTTGTGCCGAGCCGTCCTAGGTCAAAGTTTGACGACTTCTGGCCCAAAATGCTGGCTGGGTTGCATCCTGACCAATATTGATGTTTTTGGGGTGAGCGCAATCCCCTTACAAAGCATTAGGGGCTTCCCTACAGAAAATGGATTTAGGTTATGGATTAATACGACGTACCTCTCCATTTAGTTGTGCAGGAGTGGCCGCTACGATTGGCGCATATTAGAGCCCCGTGGGAGGCTTTTAAATGAAAAAGTTTCTGTTAGCACCATTCGCGTTATTGATGCATTCTGCTTTAGCGGCAACAACAACTGGTTTGAGCGTTACCGGCATTATCGACCCGCCATCTTGCGACGTTTCGATGGTGGGAAGCGATTTTTCTTATGGAACATCAATTCTTCTAAATCCGACTGGAAACACTGCGCTAGGTGTTAGTGCCCCGCAAACATTGAACATTACGTGCGCTGGACTCGTGTTGGTAGGAATTCGAGGAACCGATAACAGAGCAGGAACAAATGTTACCTCGATTAACCCTAATGCATACGGATTGGGGCTTGACGGAGGAAACAATAAAATTGGCGATTATACACTGAATTACTCAAATGTTTCGCTGAATGGTGGCACTGGTTTTATGGTTTGGAGCACAGATGGTGGGACGACATGGGCTGGCGGAAATGGAGGCGGGACCATCAACACCTACGCTGCTCAGGCCATAACCTACGGCCTTAAGGCAACGTCAGGCGCGGGGCAGCCTGTTCCGATGACGAGCGCCTCTTTTAATCTAGCTGTTACTCCGACTATTGCACCCAAAAGCACATTAGATGCGAGCAACACCATTCAACTGGATGGCTCCGCCACCATTGCGCTGGTGTACCTTTAATGCGCCCTATATAGGCGCGGAAATACTGGGTTGCTCAAGCAAGTGACTGAAGAATATCAGAAATTATCGAGGCCTGGTCATTCTAGTCACTTGCGCTCAATCGTGTGGTTAGCTTACGTTTGGACGACGGCCATCAAGCCGGCATTCAACTATATTTTTTGCAATTCGCTGTTTGCGCACATGATCAGTAAGATGCGCCAGCGCCAGAAGTGCAAGCGACGCCCCGTTAGACGTCCGGGGAATCTCACAGGCTATTCTTCTAAAACAGACAGTCGATGCGCACCTTACGCTTTTGGCGAAAAACGAAGTTGAGCTGCCAAGCAAAAGATTTGGCGCTCTATCTTCGGAAGCGAACTTCCGATTGAGCTGAATGTTTCACGTCTGCTTAATCGCTTCGTATCGCTGATGTTCCTCCGAGCAACAATACCAAACCAAAGCGGCCCGTATCGGGTTACTTAAAGCCCCCGAGCCCAAACTTAAACCATGCTCACCTTGCACTGAGCCTTTTTAATGACCCGAGGACATAAGATTGGCTTTCAATCGACCACCCTATTTCATGCTCAGAATCCGTTCAATTTTTTGCTGCGTCACCTCATGAGCAAGGTTCTGATTCGTTTGAGAGGACTGATCGCTTGCGAGTTGGATGTTCAGTTAAGGCGCAAGGTTGGGTTATCTATCACCAATAAAATATTGTGCTTTTTGATCGTTATCGCCATGCTGACAGGCATCCTGGAAACCGAAAAAATCGTTACGGCTGGTCGAGAGCCGTGGTTTAAAGCGGCCGAGCTTGGATTCGCCATGGTTTTCTCCATTGAATATGTCCTGCGCGTATGGACGTGCGTAGAAAACCCTAAATACAGAACTCGATTTCATTATGTTTTTAGCCCGATTGCCATGCTAGAACTAGCCATTGTGCTGGCGAGCTGGCTTGTCGCGTTAGGCTCGACAGGCTATCTCGTGCGCGGGTCGCGGTTGATAAGAATTTCCCTTATCGCTAAATTGGGACGTTACTCAAAGGCTTTACATAACATCCGCCTCGCTATTCGTGCTAGAAAAGAAGAGCTGTTAATTAGTTTATGCGCTGCGATACTCCTAATGTTAGTTTCATCGATGGCGCTTTATATTGTGGAAAGCGACATTCAGCCGGAGCACTTTGGTAGTATTCCGAGGGCCATGTGGTGGTCCGTTGTCACGCTCACCACCGTGGGGTATGGCGATGTTTATCCCGTCACCACCATCGGTCGGATATTGGCTGCCATTACAGCGATCAGCGGTATCGGCCTAATCGCCTTGCCCACCAGTATATTGACCTCGGCCTTTAGCGAGGTCATACAAAAAAAGAAAATTGCCGATCTGAAATCTGACACTTTGTCAAAGCGTAAGTGACGAGTCTTTTCCCGCATTCGTCGCTTCTCATCTGGTTTTGGATTCAGCGCTACTCAAAGTCAGTGTGAAATATCGCATGCAGGCGACGCGTTTCGACTAGTAAATTAATTTCATTAACTCGTAAACCCGCAGGTCCGTGCTATTTATCCGGCACGCCGCAGCCTACTTCCACACTTAAGGAACACTCTTAAACAGGGTGATGCTTAATCAAGAGTCACTCCATTATGTTCTCCGGCTGTGCTTCAGCTACCGCTAGAATAAATCCTGAACAACCGGAAAGTTACGTTTGGCGACGATAGGGTTTATGTCTCGGACACCCCGCCGGTCAAGGGCTTCTGCACCAAGTACGAGCCAGCCCTAAAAAATAATTAAATTTGACCTCGATTGTGTGGACGACGAAAGCCTCAGTGCGAAGCGCGAGCGGCGGGTCAAATAAAGCATCAGCATGTCTACTCTGCGAGGGCTGCCCTGTATGGCCTGGGTTCAACACTGGCCGCATGGGTAATATTTTGAATTGAATGATGTTCCGGGACCGGGAGCCTTCAATGCAACCAATAAATAATAATTTTTAATTTATTCACCGAACCTATTGATAAGAAAGTGCCTCGCAGCTGCCCACTGTGTGTCAGGAGTGTTTGTGGTCTACGCTCATGTAGCATTAGCGGTATCGGCGTTACTGCATGTCATACCGGCTAGCAATTGATAGTGCTGTCAGTTGCATGGCTAAATGGCTACTAACAACTCATTTATAGCAGTGCTTGCTCAAGTTTCGATGCCGGATACTGTTGACAGCTATTCAGCAATTAATAATTAACATGTGTGCCGCATAAAATAATATTAATTTTGATGAGGTAAGACAAGTATGAACAATCAGCTCAATGATAGTTGCGCCGTCCTGGAGCCAGGCTTTTTCGAATATTTAGCCAGCTCACACTCTTGGCTGGGCGAATTTAATCCTTATTGCCTGCCCGCCGCATGACGATACGTATCCAATAATGTTGCGCCTACTCAAGCTTGATGGAGTGCGAAATGTTTGCCCTGTAACTTCAATGCATCAGCCTTGGACGTTACGTAAGTTACCATAATTAAATAAATTACTCCAGCCCTCTTCGTCTTGAGATTGCAGATGGTCGAGTTGTGACGAATAACAACGGTATGACCGTTTGCTATTGCACTTGGCTTTATCCCTATC
>NZ_RCNW01000077.1:0-5246 GCF_004307605.1 Pseudomonas sp. Sample_24 | reverse complement strand
GCGCCGACGATGGTGGACGGGATCACGTTGAGGAGGAAGCCAACGACGCTTTGATCAGCACCGGCCGCAATATACGTAGCGACCTTGGAAGCATCCAGAGTGCTGACGTCGATGTGCATGCCGTTGCCAGGCTGCACGATATTGACGACCACCAGGCCGACCAGCAAAGCGATGGTCGAAACGATTTCGAAGTACAGCAGCGCGTAACCACCGGTCTTGCCGACCGATTTCATGTCCTGCATGCCAGCGATACCACTGACGACGGTGCAGAAGATGATCGGGGCGATGATCATCTTGATCAGTTTGATGAACCCGTCACCCAGCGGCTTTACGGCCACACCGAGCTGTGGATAGTAGTGACCGAGCAAAATACCGATGACAATTGCAACGATCACCTGGAAATACAGGGATTTATACAGTGGCTGACGAGTCGTCATTGCAAAGTTCCTCAAGAGTACGCGCTGCCAACATCCATCGATGGCCGGCGACACCTCAATTGCGAACCCTCCTGCACTGGAGGGATTTGTTTTTTCGAGCTGCGCGATGGCAGGCATCTGTCGGTTGTATCGCAAAGCCCGTGCCACCTGCGGTAAAACATCCACAAGCCTTTTGATATCAGGGGTTGCAGGTCGCGCCGTATCGTTGGACGACTGAGCGCACTGGCGGATTTCCGCCCTCCAAACAGATCACGTCCTGCAATTTGGCGGATATCCGCCTTGTTCATCGATTGGCACCGCGGCTACCATCCGCCGCTCAATGGACGGATTAAGCCGCTATGCGCGAACGCACCATCGCCAGTCACTTCGCCCGCGCCGTCCTCGGTGGCGCGCAACGCCGTGGCCTGGACTATTCGAGCCTGTTGCAACAGTTGGGGATCAGCCCCGAATTGCTCGACGAGCCGCGGGCGCGCATTGCACCGGAGCAGTTCACCCGACTGATTCAGGGACTGTGGCTGGCACTGGACGACGAGTACCTGGGCTTTGGACGTGGCCCCAGCAAGCCGGGCAGCTTCGCCATGATGTGCCATGCGGTGATCCACTGCCGTAATCTGGAGAAGGCGCTGAACCGCGGTTTATTATTTTATAGTCTATTCCCCGACGCCCCGCGCCTGACCCTGACGCGCGATGACGAGATGATCCGCCTGAGCCTGGACGATTCGCAGCTCTGGGACCCGGACCATTTTCTCAGCGAGAGCCTGCTGGTGATCTGGCATCGTTTCGGCAGTTGGCTGATCGGCCAGCGTATTCGCCTGGAACAGGCCGCATTCAGTTACCCGCGACCGGAACACGGCGCCGAGTACGACTTGTTGTTCTCTTGTCCTTTGACGTTTTCCGCGCCCCAGAGCAGCCTGTTGTTCCATAGCCGCTACCTGAACATGCCGCTGCTGCAGGACGAACGCACCCTCAAGCATTTCCTCGAACACTCGCCGGCCGATCTGCTGTCACGCCCGGACGACGGCAACAGCCTGAGCAGCCAGTTGCGCCGCTTGCTCAGCCGCGACAGTGCCCGCTGGCCGGACCTCGACGCCGTTGCCGCGCACCTGCACATCAGTGCGCAAACGCTGCGTCGACACCTGCGTGAGGAAGGCACCAGTTTTCAGGAGTTGAAAGATCAGTTGCGCCGGGATATCGCGATTTATCACTTGAGCCGCGCGGACCTGTCATTGCAACAGATTGCGGAGCAACTGGGGTTTTCCGAGCCTTCGGCGTTTCACCGGGCGTTCAAGAAGTGGACTGGGGTGACGCCGGGGGCTTATCGGGCGCAGGAAAACTGAACCCATAACCTGTAGGAGCCGGCTTGCTGGCGATGGTTGCGGATCAAACCAACGGAAAATGTATCCGGAACGCCGCGCCGCCCAAGGGTGAATCGCCCAGGGTCAATCGGGCGCTGTAGCTCTCGATGATGTCCTTGACCACCGCCAGGCCAATACCCTGGCCCGGGTGCTGCCGATCCAGCCGTTCGCCACGCTCGAGAATCCGCGCGCGCTGATCCATAGGCACGCCAGGGCCGTCGTCCTCGACGCACAATTCGATGCCACCGAGGTTTTCCCGCAGGCTGATGCGCACCTCGCCCAGGCACAGGCGGTAGGCGTTCTCCAGCAAGTTACCGAGCATTTCCAGCAAGGCACCCTGCTCGATCGGCACAAAACACTCGTCCGGCAGATCGAAGGTGACCCGCACGCGTTTGTCGCGGTAAACCTTGTCCAGCGTGTCGCACAGGCTTTGCAGCACAGGTCGCAGGCGCACCTGATGCCGCACCAGACCGCTTTTGCGCAGGCTGGCGCGCTGCAATTGATAGCTGATCTGCTGGCTCATGCGTTCGATCTGGGTTTGCAGCACCCATGCCTGATCGCGATCTTCCGGGCGTTGCGCCATGTCTTCGCTGACGCCTTGCAACACCGCCAGCGGCGTTTTCAGGCTGTGTGCCAGATCATCCAGGGAATCACGGTAACGGCTGCGCTGTTCGCGCTCGCTGTGCAGCAAGCGATTGAGCGAACCGGTCAGACGCAACAGTTCCCGGGGATGCTCTTCGCTCAGACTTTCGCGGGTGCCGCCTTCGATCTGGTCCAGCTCCTGACTCAACCGGCGCAAGGCTTTCAGCCCCCAGGTCAGGCCGAACCAGAGCAAGGCCAGCAATACCAGCAACGCTGCCCCGAAGCCTAGATAGAGATTTTCCCGCAGACCTGCGAGGGTGACTTCGTATTCGCGAACCGGCTGCAGGGCAACGATGCTGAACGCCGCACTCTTGCCCCCCAGCAGTTTGACCTCGACGTCATAGACGAAAAACTCCTCGCCGTTGGCCTCGCTGATTCTCGCGAATTCGTTGCCGCGCCCGTCGTAGCGCGGTTTGTAGTTAATGTGTTCCTCCTGCGTGGCCTTCGACCGCCAGACCAGCCGTCCTTCGCGGTCATAGATGTAACCGAGCAAACGGCTGTCAGTGAGGTTGAAACGCTCGTCGGGCAATTGCGCCGGCATCTGCAAACGGTTGCTCTCGACTCGGGCGGCAGAGATCAGCGTCGTGACATCAGACGCCAGGCGCTGTTCGATGGAGTCCTGCAAGGCGAGACTGAACGCGCCTTGCATTGCCGGCAGCAACGCCAGCATGAACAACACCGCCAGCAATGTGGCGGCGAGCATCAAGCGAACGCGAAGAGAACGAATCAAGTGCAGCGCTCACTGAACAGGTAGCCGAGGCCACGCACGGTATCGATCGGCTTGAAGCCCACCGGCCCTTCGAGCTTGCGGCGCAGTCGGCCGACCAGCACCTCGATCACATTCGGATCTCGCTCATCGTCATCCGGGTAAAGCTGCTCCATCAACCGGTCCTTGGCCACCACTTGCTGATGATGGCGCATCAGGTATTCGAGGATGCGGTACTCGTAAGCGGTCAACGCCAGCGGTTGCTCATCGAGGGACGCCTGCTTGCGATTGAGATCAAGCTTCAAAGGGCCGGCGACGATGGTCGATTGGGTAAAACCGCTGGAGCGGCGCAACAAGGCATTGAGCCTTGCGTCGAGCTCTTCGAACTGGAACGGCTTGACCACATAGTCATCGGCTCCGGCGGCAAGGCCCTCGACCTTGTCCTGCCAGTTGCCCCGGGCGGTGAGAATCAGGATCGGGAACGCCTTGCCGCCGGAACGCAACTGACGAATCAGATCGAGCCCGCCCATGCCCGGCAGGCCAAGGTCGATCACCGCCAGATCGAAATTGAACTGCCCGGCTTGATACAAGGCTTCTTCGGCATTTCCCACGGACTCGACCACGTGGCCGCTTTCCGTCAGACGCGTTTGCAGGTGATGGCGCAACAGCGCTTCATCTTCGACGACCAGCAGTTTCATAACGCTCTCCAGGGCAAATCAACCTCTCCCGAGGGAGATAACCGAGCCTCGATGACTTGTTTCATGACAGTGTGCTGATGTCCGTCGCAAGGGACAGAACAGAGCGGCCCACGAGGTCTTCCTGGCGCAGTTTAATGCCATGGTGCGAGACCGACACGTTGGTGTAACCGGCGTGATAACCGGACTGGCCATTTTGCTGCGCCAGGCTCGCGCCCCAATCACTGTCGTTACTCACCACGGCATTGACGGTCGAGCGGCTCAAGACCCGGGACTTTTTGTCCTTGTCGCCGGTCTGTGCGAAAACACGACTGGCCAAATGATCGTCAGCCGCGTGGGCGGCGGCACTGGCGCCCAGCACAGTGAACGCCAGGAGCAGTTTCTTGAAGCCAGTCATAGGGAGTTTCCTCATGCGCTGTTCGCTTTTTGGGTAGGGCAAGGTTACCGACCTCGCCCTGAACTCCCCCTGAACGCAATCTGAACCTAAGCTGAATCATCTCACCCCAAGCGGTTCGATGAATTTGAACAGGAGATTCAACCATGCGCATGTTCCTCGCTGTCCTTTTGCTGACCTTGAGCGGTCTCGGCCAGGCCGCCATCAAGACCCAGGAAATCCCCTATCAAAGTGCCGACGGCACAAAATTGATCGGCTATTACGCCTACGACGATGCGATCAAGGGACCGCGTCCGGGTGTCGTGGTGGTGCATGAATGGTGGGGGCTCAACGACTACACCAAACGCCGCGCCCGAGACCTCGCCGGGCTCGGCTATAGCGCCCTGGCCATCGACATGTATGGTGATGGCAAGAACACTGAGCATCCCAAGGACGCCATGGCGTTCATGCAAGCGGCCATGAAGGACAGCGCCGCGTCCAGCGCGCGGTTCCAGGCCGGGCTCGACTTGCTCAAGAAACAGGCGCAAAGCGATCCGGACAAAATCGCCGCCATTGGCTACTGCTTCGGCGGCGCCGTGGTGCTCAACGCCGCGCGCCAGGGTGTGCCATTGGCCGGCGTGGTGAGTTTCCATGGCGCGCTGGCGACCAACACCCCTGCCGCACCGGGCAGCGTCAAAGCGAAGATCCTCGTCGAGCATGGTGCGCAGGACAGCATGATCACCCCGGATAACGTTGCCGCGTTCAAAGCCGAAATGGACAAGGCCGGCGCCGACTACACCTTCGTCAGCCTCGACGGCGCCAAGCATGGCTTCAGCAATCCGGATGCCGACCGCTTGGGCCATGGCGATCACGGCGGGCCTGACATCGGCTACAACAAAGCGGCGGATGAAAAGTCCTGGGCGGACATGCAGGCGTTTTTCAAGAAGATCTTTGGCTGACACGCTAAACCCTGTGGCGAGGGAGCTTGCTCCCGTTGGGCTGCGAAGCGGCCCCAGATGGGGCTAACGCGTATACCCT
>NZ_RCNW01000127.1:2683-5288 GCF_004307605.1 Pseudomonas sp. Sample_24 | reverse complement strand
CGCTGCTGGAACCACTGGCGCTGCTCGGAATCGGTGATGTGCGTGAATTCAGCGCCGATGGTGCGGCAATATGTCTGCTGCAACGCTTCGTGAATTTCGCGTAGGCTCGCTTCCTCTTTGCCGATGAACAGGTCGCCGGCACGGAAGGTCGTATCAAGATCGGCATTGGTCAAGCCGTAATGATTGATCGACAGGTCTGCAGGTGCAGGACGCTGCCACAGCCCCAGCGGGTCAAGCTGGGCTGCCTGGTGGCCACGCATACGGTAGGCCTGGATCAATCGCAGCACTTCAACTTGCTTCTTCTCGTGCTCACTGCTCACGCTGCCGGCGGAAACCGGTTGGGCGCGGCGCTGGTTCTTTGCCAGCAAGACGAAATGATCGCGAATTGTGGAGTGCGAAACATCGGTGGCAGAGTTGCCGTCAGCTGGCAACTTCTGGAAGTAGGTGCGCCACTCTTCTGGCACAGCGTTAGGGTCGTGCAGGTAGAGCTCGTAGAGCTCTTCCACATAGGCAGCGTTACTACCGGATAGGTAGGCGCTGTTCCACATGCGCTGCATCACGCTTTCTTGCATGCTTGGTCACCCTCGGTTAGGGGAACACCACCGGTGTCGACACCGAGCAAACTTGCAGAAGTCCGAATGCAGCGACCAAAACAAGCCACTAGGATCACACTGATAGTCCGGGTACCAGCCCGGATGCCCCTGCTTGTCTCATTTCTTCAAAATAAGAGCCGCAGCCTTATAAGCTGCTGCTCAGGTTAAAACTACGGCGCCGGTTGAAGCCTGCGCCGCAGCATCTACGGGTACAGCGGTACTACATTTGCAGCAGCTGAATCACACGCCGCTTTGCAGCAACATGTTACGGATGTGACCGATGGCCTTAGTCGGGTTCAGGCCTTTCGGACATACGTTGACGCAGTTCATGATCCCGCGGCAGCGGAATACGCTGAACGGGTCATCCAGCGAAGCCAGTCGCTCGGTAGTCTTGGTATCGCGGCTGTCTGCCAGGAAGCGGTACGCTTGCAGCAGGGCAGCCGGGCCCAGGAACTTGTCCGGGTTCCACCAGAAGGATGGGCAAGAGGTCGAGCAGCAAGCGCACAGAATGCACTCGTACAGACCGTCGAGCTTTTCACGCTCTTCCGGGGACTGCAGACGCTCGATGGCCGGAGCCGGCGTGTCGTTCTGCAGGAATGGCTTAACCTTCTCGTATTGCTTGTAGAAGATGCTCATATCGACGACCAGGTCACGGATAACCGGCAAACCTGGCAGAGGACGAACGATCAACTTGTTACCTTTTACAACAGCAGACAGTGGCGTGACGCAGGCCAGGCCGTTCTTGCCGTTGATGTTCATGCCGTCGGAACCACATACGCCTTCACGGCAAGAGCGACGATAGGAGAAACCTTCGTCCTGCTCTTTGATCAGGGCCAGTACGTCCAGCACCATCAGGTCTTTACCACCGGTATCGACCTGGAATTCCTGCATGAACGGCGCGGCGTCCTGATCAGGGTTGTAACGATAAACGCTGACTTGCAACATGGCGGCCACCCTTAATAAGTCCGAATCTTAGGTTCAAAAGTCGGAACAGTCTTCGGCGAGAAGTTCACAGCACGCTTGGTCACGCGCTTGTCACCCGGGAAGTACAGGGTGTGGCACAGCCAGTTTTCGTCGTCACGATCTTCGAAGTCTTCACGGGCGTGAGCGCCGCGGGACTCTTTACGAACTTCGGCAGCGATGGCGGTAGCTTCAGCCACTTCCAGCAGGTTTTGCAGTTCCAGAGCTTCGATACGCGCGGTGTTGAACGCTTGCGACTTATCGTTGATCTTGACGTTGGCGATGCGCTTGCGCAGATCGGCCAGCTGGGCAATACCCTTCTGCATGTATTCGCCGGTACGGAATACACCGAAGTAGTTCTGCATGCAGTTTTGCAGCTCGCGACGCAGGGTCGCCACGTCTTCGCCCTCGGTACGCTCGTTCAGAGCGGACAGGCGCGCCAAGGCAGCTTCGATGTTGGCGTCGGTGGCGTCGTCGTATTCGATACCGTCGGTCAGCGCCTTTTCCAGGTGCAGGCCGGCAGCGCGACCGAATACCACCAGGTCGAGCAGCGAGTTGCCGCCCAGACGGTTGGCACCGTGAACCGATACGCAAGCCACTTCGCCCACGGCGAACAAGCCAGGGATGATGGCGTCGGCGCCGTCAGCGTCCTGAGTGATCGCTTGGCCATGAATGTTGGTGGCAACGCCGCCCATCATATAGTGGCAGGTCGGAACAACCGGAACCGGAGCAACCACCGGGTCAACGTGTGCGAAAGTCTTCGACAGTTCGCAGATGCCTGGCAGACGACTGTGCAGCACTTCCTCGCCCAGGTGGTCGAGCTTGAGCATTACGTGGTCGCCATTCGGACCGCAACCATTGCCGGCGATGATTTCTTTAACCATCGAACGGGCAACTACGTCACGACCGGCAAGGTCTTTGGCGTTCGGAGCATAACGCTCCATGAAACGCTCGCCGTGCTTGTTGATCAGGTAACCACCTTCACCACGGCAACCTTCTGTAACCAGTACACCGGCGCCGGCGATGCCGGTCGGGTGGAACTGCCACATTTC
>NZ_RCNW01000127.1:0-2583 GCF_004307605.1 Pseudomonas sp. Sample_24 | reverse complement strand
GCCGGGCCTTCCTGACACATGTATTCGATAGCGTCCTGGTCACCGATGTAGTCGGAACCCTTGACGGTATCGTACATGTGCCAGCGCCAGTCATCGTTCGGGTCGGCCGACGCGATGGCGCAGGTGATGCCGCCCTGGGCGGATACAGTGTGCGAACGGGTCGGGAACACCTTGGTGATCACGGCAGTCTTGTGACCACCTTGTGCCAGTTGCAGCGCTGCGCGCATGCCGGCACCGCCACCACCAATAATGATGGCGTCGAAAGAAATCGTTGGAATGTTAGCCATGAATCAGATACCCCAGAGAATCTGCACACCCCAGACGAAGTAAGCGAACATCGCAACGCCGCATACTGCCTGGAAAAGGAAACGTACTGCAGTCGCGGACTTGCCCAGCGCCATCGGCGTCAGGTAGTCGGTCGCGATGGTCCACATGCCGACCCAGGCGTGAGCGCCCAGGGCCACGAGGGCCAGCAGACTGAAGATACGCATCCCGTTGTGGGCGAACAGGCCGTGCCATTGGTCGTAGCCAATGCCCGGGTTCGCAGCGAGGTATCCGATCAGGAAAATGAAATAAGCCGCGAGAACGACCGCAGACACACGTTGCGCCATCCAGTCATAAAGGCCGGAACGCGAAAGGTTCGTAACGCTGGTTACCATATCCAAACTCCTGCCAGAACGATCAACACCACGGAAACGGCGATGATAATTTTCGAGCCCAGGCGGCCGCCTTCCAGCGTCTCACCGATGCCCATATCCATGATCAAGTGGCGCACACCGGCTACCAGGTGATACAGAAGAGCGGACAGGAGGCCCCATGCTACGAACTTGGCCAGCGGGCTGGTCAAGCATGCCTTCACGTCGGCAAAACCTTCCTCGGAACCCAAGGACTTGCCCAATGCATAAAGCATGAAGCCAAGGCCCAGGAAGAGGATGATGCCGGAAACACGGTGAAGAAACGACGTAACGCCGGTGATGGGGAGTTTGATGGTCCTTAGGTCTAGGTTTACAGGTCGTTGGCTTTTCACGGCTTTTTTTTCACACTGAAGAGCCCCTAACAATCAGGGCAAAGTTGTTGGGGAGTGCACTGGTCAGGTAACCACCACCCAGGGATGCGACCCCCAATAAAGCAGGCCCAAAAGCCCTTGGCGGTCGGTGGCCGAGTATAGACAGTTAGGCTACTAATGACAACGCAAAGACCTAACCCAAACAGCGGATTGCGCAACGGGCATAAAAGGCGTAAATGGCAGGCAATTTCGAGAAAAAAGTACGGTTAAAGCCTTCTGGAGCAAGACTTTAGGCAAATTGACATTCGAATTTATCTCACTATAGTGGTGCGGGCCCTGCGTGGGGGGTCTGTCTGATGATTTCAAGCATAAATAGGAGGCCACATGGCTGACAAAAAAGCGCAGTTGATCATCGAGGGCGCAGCCCCCGTCGAGCTGCCCATTTTAACCGGCACCGTTGGTCCCGATGTTATCGATGTTCGGGGCCTGACGGCCACGGGCCGCTTCACCTTTGACCCAGGTTTCATGTCGACCGCCTCTTGCGAATCGAAGATTACCTATATCGACGGCGACAACGGCATCCTGCTGCACCGCGGCTACCCGATCGAACAGCTGGCTGAAAAGTCGGACTACCTGGAAACCTGCTATCTGCTGCTCAACGGCGAATTGCCGACCGCAGAACAGAAGGCCCAGTTCGTCAGCACCGTGAAGAACCACACCATGGTTCACGAGCAGCTGAAGACCTTCTTCAACGGCTTCCGTCGCGACGCCCACCCGATGGCCGTCATGTGCGGCGTAGTCGGCGCCCTCTCGGCGTTCTACCACGACTCCCTGGACATCAATAACCCGCAGCATCGCGAAATCTCCGCGATCCGCCTGGTTGCCAAGATGCCGACCCTGGCAGCGATGGTTTACAAGTACTCCATGGGCCAACCCATGATGTACCCGCGCAACGACCTGACGTACGCGGAAAACTTCCTGCACATGATGTTCAACACCCCGTGCGAGATCAAACCGATCAGCCCGGTACTCGCCAAGGCCATGGACCGGATCTTCATCCTCCACGCCGACCACGAGCAGAACGCCTCGACGTCCACCGTGCGCCTGGCAGGTTCTTCGGGTGCCAACCCGTTCGCCTGTATCGCCGCCGGTATCGCTGCACTGTGGGGCCCTGCCCACGGCGGTGCCAACGAAGCCGTTCTGACCATGCTCGATGAGATTGGCGACGTCTCGAACATCGACAAATACATCGCCAAGGCCAAGGACAAAAACGATCCGTTCAAACTGATGGGCTTCGGTCACCGCGTTTACAAAAACCGTGACCCACGCGCCACCGTGATGAAAAAGACCTGCGACGAAGTGTTGAAAGAACTGGGCATCCAGAACGATCCGCAACTCGAACTGGCCATGCGCCTGGAAGAGATCGCTCTGACCGACCCGTACTTCATCGAACGCTCGCTGTACCCGAACGTCGACTTCTACTCGGGGATCATCCTCAAGGCGATCGGCATTCCAACCAGCATGTTCACCGTGATCTTCGCCCTGGCGCGGACTGTCGGCTGGATCTCCCACTGGAA
>NZ_RCNW01000288.1:0-5323 GCF_004307605.1 Pseudomonas sp. Sample_24 | reverse complement strand
ACGGTGCCATTGGTCAGCTTGCCGGTGTAGTGAACGGTCACTACATCAGTCGGCTTGGGCTGAGCGCCATCGGCTTTCTTTTCCACTTCGTACTGCAAGCCCGAAGCGGTGGTCACTACGCCAGCTTTCTTGGCGTTCTCTTCGAGGAATTTCTTGCCGGCGGCTGCCGACTCTTCGCTCATTTTGGCCATGCGCTCTTCGGCACGCTTTTGCAGTGCGGCGAACGCTTCAACCAACTCTTCGTCTTTGAGTTTCTGTTCTTTTTTGCCGACGGCATCTTCGATGCCCTGGGCTACGGCTTTGGAGTCCAGGTCATCCATGCCTTCCTGAGCCAGGCTTTTGCCCATGTTCAGGCCAATGCCGTAGGAAGCTTTTTGCGCCGGGGTTTTCAGCTCTACGCTGGTCTGCGAGTCGCAACCCGCGAGTACCAGGCCAACCAGGGCAACCGCCGCTGCCAACCGATGCTGTTTCATGCTATTTCCTTGTTCATGCGCCGAAAGGGCAATCGAGTAAAGCCGCGAGCTTATCAGGCCGCCACGACCAATGGCTACCGGCATGAGAGCAAGAGTTTTACGATAAGTTCAGGTGTTTAAACGCTTTTGCAGTTGAGCAAGATGAAACTTCTGTCAGATTGATCTGAAGGAGGCAGTTCTGCCCTGATGACATATGGCGTAATGGCCTCTTGCCGCTAATTGGCCACTCAGGCATAACGGGCGAAAAATCGACAAGGATGTTCATCTTGCGCCTCCTCCTCCGCTTGCTGATTGTGGTCGTTTTTCTGTTGGTGGCTGGGCTGGCCGTGGTTCTGTATTACATCGCCAACCCCAAATTGCCCTTCCATTCGCCAGTGCAGCAAGTGCATTACCTGGATCAGTGGAGTGCCGAGGAACGGCAAACCTATTACTTCACGCCTCAGGGCACACAGGTCAAAGGCCTGCGCTACGAGTGGTTCCAAGCCCTCGAACTGCCGTTCTCGCAACAGCGTTTCGCCTCACCGCAATACCTCGCTCGCTTTGGATTTCTGATTGATCCCCAGCAAAAAGCCACGCCGAACAATCCCGGCAACTTGCCGGTAGGCTTCACCCGGCACCGAAACCCCGGAAGTTCGGAGCAATATCTGGACATAACTTGCGCCGCTTGCCACACCGGTGAACTGCGGTTAAACGGCCAGGCGGTGCGCATCGATGGTGGCTCGGCGCAACATGTTTTGCCTTCCAGCGTTCCTACGTTGCGCGGCGGGAGTTTCGGACAGGCATTGGTCGCCAGCCTGACATCTACCTACTACAACCCTTGGAAGTTCGAGCGTTTCGCCCGCCAAGTACTGGGCGAAAACTACGATGCTGCTCATGCGCAACTGCGCAGGGACTTCAAAAACTCGCTGAACACGTTCCTCAAGGTCGCCTGGAACGATACCCATCGCGGTCTCTACCCCACCGAGGAAGGTCCTGGCCGCACCGATGCTTTTGGCCGAATTGCCAATGCAACCTTCGGAGACGCCATTTCCCCGACCAACTATCGCGTCGCCAACGCCCCGGTGGATTATCCACAGCTATGGGACATGTGGACGTTCGACTGGGTGCAATGGAACGGGTCGGCGCAACAGCCGATGGCACGCAATATCGGTGAGGCGCTGGGCGTCGGCGCAACCTTGAGTTTCTTCGACGCCAACGGCCAGCCCCTGCAAGGCGACGAGCGCTACGCCTCCAGCGTCCGCGTGCGCGACCTGCATGCGATCGAAGAAACCCTGCAGCGCCTGAAACCACCCACCTGGCCGCAAGCCCTGTTCGGCATTGTCGATAAACCGCTCGCAGCCAGGGGCCGCACACTGTTTGCCGAAAATTGCGCCGGCTGCCATGTCCCGCACAAGACTCAGGAAGGTGAGCGCTGGGTGCAACGTTTGCACATGCTGCCAGTGGACTTCATCGGTACGGATCCGAGCGCGGCGAACAATATCGCCAACCACCGATTTGATTTGACCGCCCTGCAATGGAACCTGGCAGAGCTGGAGCAGATGGACGTGAAGTTGCACCCCACGCCCAAGGAACCGCTGGACTTGAGTCAGCTATCGGTAGCCAGGGGCCTGGCTTATGTCACCGCGCTCGTCGAAAAGCGCGCTTATCGTGAAGCCGATGTCACTGCCCAAGAGAAGCCTCGGCTCGATGGCTTCGGCCTGCCTATCGGCGTTCGCGAAAAGGTCGCTTACAAGGCTCGCCCACTGGCAGGGGTTTGGGCGACTGCCCCGTTTTTGCACAACGGCTCGGTTCCCACCCTTTATCAATTGTTGTCGCCTCAAGATGAGCGATCCACCACGTTCTACAAAGGCACCTTCGAATACGATCCGCGGCATTTGGGTTATCGCACAGAAGCGTTCACCAATGGCTTCCTGTTCGATACCCGCATCACCGGCAACCACAACAGCGGCCATGAATTCCGCGCCGGCAAGCGCGGCAGAGGTGTCATTGGCCGACTGCTGTTACCCGAAGAGCGCTGGGCGCTGCTGGAGTACCTGAAAGTGTTGGGCGGCCCGCTGGAGGCGCAACTGCCATGATCATGACCACCTTCAAGAAGGATCTGCCACTGCTTGCCAGGGTGTGGTTGCGCCTGGGCCGATTGCTCGGCAAGTGCTTGCTGATCGCGCTCGGCATCGGCCTGCTGATCTGGGCTCTGACTACTGCGTGGTTCGTCTGGCAGCACCGTGGACCGGTTTCTGCACTGGAACAGATTCCGGACGGCGAATCAGCCATGACCCAGGACGTGATCCAGACCGCTGTGCGCATCGTCGACCAGCACCGTGAGAGCACCCGTTATCTGCGCGACGCCCACGCCAAGGCACATGGCTGTGTCAAAGCCCAAGTGCAGGTGTTGCCGCAACTGGCGCAGGAACTGCGTCAGGGTGTATTCAGTGAGCCGGGCAAGGTCTGGCAGGCCACCCTGCGTTTTTCCAACGGCAATGCCTATCCGCAGTTCGACAGCATGCGCGATGCCCGAGGCATGGCGATCAAGTTGCTCGATGTTGCGGGTACGCCGCTGCTTGCTGACCGGCAGGGGCAGCATGAACAGGACTTTGTGATGTTCAGCCATCCGAATTTCTTTGTCAGCGATGTTGCCGAGTATCGGCAGAATGTCGCGGCTCAAGCCAATGGGCAAAAAATCATGGCGTTTTTTCCGGGATGGGATCCGCGAACCTGGCAGGTCCGCCACCTGTTCATTGCGCTGGCAACGCTGTCCCCGCCGCCAGAAAGCCCGACGCAAAGCACTTACTTCTCTGTATCGCCGTACAAGTTCGGCGAGGCGAATGCGAAGTTTCGGGTGAGGCCGGATCCGGATAATTGCCCGACATACGTTTTACCCAGGCAAAACCGCGATCTGCCGAACTTTCTGCGCAATGCTCTTAACCAGCAATTGTCCACCGACCGGGTGCCGGCCTGCTTTGCCTTGCAGATCCAGCGCCAGGATGCGAACAAGTACATGCCGATCGAGGACACCAGCATCGAATGGCGTGAACAGGATTCCCCGTTCGAAACGGTGGCACGGATCACTTTGCCGCCTCAGGATTTCGATACGCCTGCGCAGAATCTGCAATGCGACAACCTTTCGTTCAATCCGTGGTTCGGGCTTGAGGCGCACCGCCCCATCGGTGGAATCAATCGGCTGCGCAAAGCTGTTTATGAGGCGGTCAGTGACTATCGACACAGTCGCAATGCCGAGTCTTCATTGCGCTGACTCGTCCCCCATGATCACAGTTGCCGTAGGAGCCAGGACCCTGCCCTTTGCCCAGACATCGCCAGGATAAAGGACGCTCAGGGTTCCGGCAGCCGCCAGCCGATCGACAAACGCCTGCACACGCATCTCACCGCTCAGAATCTTCTGTTCGAAATCTTGATAGTCAGCGTTTTGGGGATCCAACTGCGCCATCAGGTTTTGCAGCTTTTCGGGTTCCGGTTTGGAGAATCGCAAAACAGCCCCACTCGGCGTACACAGAAATACCCGATGATGCGGTGCGACGATAAATCGGCTTAACCCGGTGCGCAGATCATTGGCAGAGAAAAAGTTTTTATACAGCTGCACTTCCTGCGCGGGCAGCCTGTCATCAGCGATAGTTTTCATGGAGTGATAGAAGCCATGAATCCGAAACTGTGCCGGCAGCAGCACGTTTGCCTGGGGCCCCTTGGGAAAGATAGTGTGCCGGTCAAAACTGGCGTAATCGCTCGCCACCGGTGCGGTGACGACAAAAACGTCCTGAGTTTTATGCTTGAGAATGATGCCGACGTGCTGCTGCAGGTGCGATAACTTGAGCATCTGTTCATGAAGATAATGAGCCACAGCACTGACAGCCTTTAGAACCGGACCACAGACAGGCATCAACTCGATTGGCGGATTATGTTGCAGTATGTCGTTTCTCCAACTGGCTTTGAGCCTGCCCCTGCGCCTCCAGAGACTACCGGCTACCACAGTGGTTACCTCACCCGCCGCAATCGCCAGCAAAATCAGAACACTGCTCGGGATTGCACCTCTTTCATACAAACTCTCGAAGTTTTGCGGTCTCCCGTCAGGTTTTAGCTGAAGCCTTGGCGACAACTCCTTCTCGAAGTCGGAAAGGCTTGAGGTGTAGGCAATAAGCCCGCCATCACTGGCCGACAGATAACACCTGGAATATTGACGTCGCGAAGACATGACCGCGTGCAAATCAGCAACCGAATGGAAAAGGTTGCGCTGGTTCCACTCTACGGCGCTTTCGTCGAAACCTTTTGCTTTGTCGACGCGGGAGACCAGGCTCGCTTCAAGGGAATAGCCGCTGGGCACTTCCATCTCACCGAGAAGATTCACGGCTACGGTTAACGGGAAATCGCGGGGGAGTTCTGTGTCAGCAAGTTCATCGGCGCTCTTCACTTCCAGGGCACAATAAAAGCGCCCTTCCGTGTTTTTGAGGATGAAGCCGGTGAATTCGGTACTTCGCCGACCTTTCAACGACTCATGCATGAAGGCCGCTGCGTCATCACAGGTCAGAAAAGCCGGATTCGATCCTGCTGCCGGAGCGGCAGCCGATGACGAAACAATAGTTTCAGGAGGGAGGGTATTCATGTTTTCAGTCTCTCGGTAGATATCGAACACTTCCCATGACTGTCATGGAAACGTTGCCCATCATCCGAAAGCTGCGTGCCTTGCAGGCACTACATAGTTATATACACAGAATTGCCAAACGCCAGACAGCAAAAAGCCCGCATAAAGCGGGCTTCTTGTGTGGTGACCTGGCGTTCAGTGTTCCAAGTTACCGAATATGGCGCAGCGGACGGGACTCGAACCCGCGACCCCCGGCGTGACA
>NZ_RCNW01000267.1:0-5364 GCF_004307605.1 Pseudomonas sp. Sample_24 | reverse complement strand
ATAAAAAAGAGAGGCCGGGATGTACATCTATCGCTTGGTCCTGCTCCTGGTAGTGGGGATTTATCTGTTTTCCCCGGCCATCATGGATTGGTGGATCGACGCCACGGGCGCCTGGTATCGCCCTTATCTGCTTTGGCTGATCCTGATCGTCGTGACCTTCATCCTGCAGAGCCAAAAAGATGCCGATGAGCTTTAGCCTGACCCAGATGATCCTGATCAGCGCCGCGTACCTGGCGGTGCTGTTCGGCGTAGCCTGGATCAGCGAACGGGGCATGATCCCGCGGGCGATCATTCGCCATCCGCTCACCTACACCCTGTCGCTGGGCGTCTACGCCAGTGCCTGGGCGTTTTACGGCACGGTCGGCCTGGCCTATCAATACGGCTACGGCTTCCTGTCCAGCTATCTCGGTGTTTCCGGCGCATTTCTGCTGGCGCCGGTGTTGCTGTATCCGATCCTGAAAATTACCCGTACTTATCAGCTGTCGTCCCTGGCGGACCTGTTTGCCTTCCGCTTTCGCAGCACCTGGGCTGGTGCGCTCACCACGATTTTCATGCTGGTCGGCGTGTTGCCGCTGCTGGCGTTGCAGATTCAGGCGGTGGCGGACTCCATCGGCATCCTCACCCGCGAGCCGGTGCAGCATCGCGTGGCCCTGAGTTTCTGTGCGCTGATCACGCTGTTCACGATTTTCTTCGGCTCCCGACACATCGCCACCCGTGAGAAACATGAAGGGCTGGTGTTTGCGATTGCCTTCGAATCGGTGATCAAGCTGATTGCACTCGGTGGCGTCGGCCTGTATGCGCTGTACGGCGTGTTCGATGGCCCGCAGCAACTCGAGCTTTGGCTGCTGCAAAACCAGACCGCTCTCGCCGCGCTTCACACGCCGCTGCAGGAAGGCCCGTGGCGAACCTTGCTGCTGGTGTTCTTCGCCTCCGCCATCGTGATGCCGCACATGTATCACATGACCTTTACCGAAAACCTCAACCCGCGCTCATTGGTGAGTGCAAGCTGGGGCTTGCCGCTGTTCCTGCTGTTGATGAGCCTGGCAGTACCGTTGATTCTCTGGGCCGGCCTGAAACTCGGCGCCACCACCAACCCGGAATATTTCACCCTGGGCATTGGTATTGCCGCCAATAGCAAGGCGTTGGCGTTGCTGGCCTATATCGGCGGATTGTCCGCCGCCAGCGGCCTGATCATTGTCACTACGCTGGCGTTGTCGGGGATGGCGCTCAACCATCTGGTGCTGCCGCTCTATCAGCCGCCAGCCGAGGGCAACATCTACCGCTGGCTGAAGTGGACCCGCCGCGCCCTGATCGTCGCGATCATCATGGCCGGTTACGGCTTCTATCTGCTGCTGGGTGCCGAACAGGATCTGGCCAATCTCGGCATCGTCGCGTTCGTTGCCACCTTGCAGTTCCTGCCCGGCGTACTCTCGGTCCTGTACTGGCCGACCGCCAACCGCCGCGGCTTCATCGCCGGTTTGCTGGCGGGGATTCTGGTGTGGCTGGTGACCATGCTGTTGCCGTTGGTCGGCAATCTGCAAGGCTTCTACATTCCGCTGTTGAACATGATCTACGTACTGGACGACACCAGTTGGCACATGGCCGCAATCGCCTCGCTGGCCGCCAACGTGTTGATGTTCACCCTGATCTCGCTGTTCACCAACGCCAGCACCGAAGAAGCCAGCGCCGCCGAAGCTTGCGCCGTGGACAACGTGCGTCGCCCGCAACGCCGCGAACTGCATGCCGCCTCGCCACAGGAGTTCGCCACGCAACTGGCCAAACCGTTGGGCGCCAAAGCGGCACAGAAGGAAGTCGAACAGGCCCTGCGCGACCTCTATCTGCCCTTCGACGAGCGTCGACCTTACGCCTTGCGCCGCTTGCGTGACCGCATCGAGGCCAACCTCTCCGGTCTGATGGGGCCGAGCGTGGCCCAGGACATGGTCGAGACGTTCCTGCCTTACAAGGCGGGTGGCGAAAACTATGTCACCGAAGACATTCACTTCATCGAAAGCCGCCTCGAGGATTACCACTCGCGCCTGACCGGCCTGGCGGCTGAACTCGATGCCCTGCGCCGCTATCACCGCCAGACCCTGCAGGAGTTGCCGATGGGCGTCTGCTCGCTGGCCAAGGATCAGGAAATCCTCATGTGGAACAAAGCCATGGAGGAGCTGACCGGTATCGCCGCGCAGCGCGTGGTCGGTTCGCGCCTGAGTACGATCGCCGACCCATGGAAAGAACTGCTGCAAGGCTTCATCAACGTCCCCGACGAGCATTTGCACAAGCAGCACTTGGCCCTCGACGGCCAGACGCGCTGGCTCAACCTGCACAAAGCGGCGATCGACGAGCCGCTCGCGCCAGGCAACAGCGGCTTGGTGCTGCTGGTGGAAGACCTGACCGAAACCCAGATGCTCGAAGACAAACTGGTGCACTCCGAACGCCTGGCCAGCATCGGTCGACTGGCCGCCGGGGTAGCCCACGAAATCGGCAACCCGATCACCGGAATTGCTTGCCTGGCGCAAAACCTGCGCGAGGAGCGCGAAGAGGATGGCGAGCTCAAAGAAATCAGCGGGCAGATCCTCGAACAGACCAAACGTGTGTCGCGCATCGTGCAATCGCTGATGAGTTTTGCCCATGCGGGCAGCCACCAGCACAGCGACGAGCCCGTTTGTCTGGCGGAGGTCGCCCAGGACGCAATCGGTTTGCTGGCGCTGAACCGACGTAATTTCGAAGTGCAGTTCTACAACCTGTGCGACCCCGATCACTGGGTCGAAGGCGACCCGCAGCGGCTGGCGCAGGTATTGATCAATCTGCTTTCAAACGCCCGCGATGCCTCGCCTCCCGGCAGCGCAGTGCGGGTCAAGAGCGAAGCCGGCGAACACACGGTCGACCTGATCGTGGAAGACGAAGGCAGCGGTATCCCCTCGAGCATCATGGACCGATTGTTCGAACCCTTCTTCACCACCAAGGACCCGGGTGAAGGTACCGGTCTGGGCCTTGCACTGGTCTATTCCATCGTTGAAGAGCATTATGGACAAATCACCATCGACAGCCCGGCTGATGTTCAGAGCCAGCGCGGCACCCGTATACGGGTGACATTGCCGCGTCATGTCGAAGCGACGTCCGCTGTGAACTGAGACCGTCGAGAGTATCGAATCAATGCCGCACATTTTGATCGTCGAAGACGAAACAATTATCCGCTCCGCCTTGCGCCGCCTGCTGGAACGTAACCAGTATCAGGTCAGCGAAGCCGGTTCAGTGCAGGAAGCACAAGAACGCTTCACCATTCCCACGTTCGACCTGATCGTCAGTGACCTGCGTCTTCCGGGCGCCCCGGGCACCGAGCTGATCAAACTCGGCCAGGGCACTCCGGTGCTGATCATGACCAGTTACGCCAGCCTGCGCTCGGCGGTGGATTCGATGAAAATGGGCGCGGTGGATTACATCGCCAAGCCTTTCGATCACGACGAAATGCTCCAGGCCGTCGCGCGCATCCTGCGCGACCGCCAATCGTTGCAGACCAGCGGTGAACCGGTTGTCGGCAAAACCAGTAATGGCGCAGCCAAATCCGGCCCGGACAACAGCAACGGTGAAATCGGCATCATTGGCTCGTGCCCGCCGATGCAAGATCTGTACGGCAAGATCCGCAAAGTCGCACCGACCGATTCCAATGTCCTGATCCAGGGCGAATCCGGCACGGGTAAAGAATTGGTGGCGCGCGCCTTGCACAACCTCTCCAAGCGCGCCAAGGCACCGATGATCTCGGTGAACTGTGCGGCGATTCCGGAAAGCCTGATCGAGTCCGAATTGTTCGGCCACGAAAAAGGTGCGTTCACCGGCGCCAGCGCCGGGCGTGCAGGCCTGGTGGAAGCCGCTGATGGCGGTACGCTGTTCCTCGATGAAATCGGCGAGTTGCCACTGGAAGCCCAGGCTCGACTGCTGCGCGTGTTGCAGGAAGGCGAGATTCGCCGGGTCGGCTCGGTTCAGTCGCAGAAAGTCGATGTGCGCTTGATTGCCGCGACCCACCGCGACCTCAAGAGCCTGGCCAAGATCGGCCAGTTCCGTGAAGACTTGTACTACCGCCTGCACGTGATTGCGCTGAAATTGCCCGCCTTGCGCGAGCGAGGTGCCGACGTCAACGAAATCGCCAATGCCTTCCTGGCGCGGCAGAGCGCACGGATCAATCGTACCGACCTGAAATTCGCCCCGGACGCGGAGCAAGCCATTCGTCATTACTCATGGCCAGGCAACGTGCGTGAGCTGGAGAACGCCGTCGAGCGCGCGGTCATTCTTTGCGAGAGCCCGGAAATCTCCGCCGAGCTGCTGGGCATCGATATCGAACTCGGTGATCTGGAAGACGACGAGTTCATCGGCCTGCCCCCGCAACAGGGCAGCGCCAGCACCGGTAACAACAATCACGAGCCGACCGAAGATTTGTCCCTGGAGGATTATTTCCAGCATTTCGTGCTCGAGCACCAGGACCACATGACCGAAACCGAACTGGCCCGCAAACTCGGGGTCAGCCGCAAGTGCCTGTGGGAACGCCGTCAGCGCCTTGGCATTCCACGGCGCAAAACCGGGGTGGCCAGCGAGAGCTGAACCGCAGCTGCCTCATGTGCGGGTAACAGGTGACTTTGTGAAAAAACTGTTACCTCAGTTTTTTCACGTAACAGAAGCCGGGGCTTACGGTAACGAAGCCCCGGCTTTTTTTGGCCTGCGCAAACCTCAACAGCACGCCTAACCCCTTGTTTTACTGGGCCTCACAAAAGTTGGCACGCACCCTGCTATATGTTTGGTACAAGAACAATAACAAGCAATGCACAAGACAATAAAAATAAGACGAATCGACTCACGCACAATAAAAACAAGACGGCGAGAGGCGCAGCTAACTGATTCTTTTGGAGAGGCGTTGTATTTGGGGCTTGCCCCACGACCAGGCCGAGAACAACAAAAACTGTCTTAAGACAGAGCCTGTACTGGTTGGATCGAGAGATCACTGCAATTCAGCGACCAAAGCAATCCGTTTGCTCTTGGCTCCCGATTGGGAGGGTCATGAAGGAAAGCTTCATGGCGAGGGCACTTAACAAAAACAAAAAGCCCGAAACCAATAACAAAAATAGAGCATGCAACTACTTCTTGGGGAGCTTCGGCTCCCCTTGTAGTTTCTGGCGTTTGGCGCCCTGCGCTCCCAGAGTCTGCCGCTATGCCTATTGCGTCCGCAGACAGCCCCTTCAAGCTCTTGCGCAGCTTCCTACACCATCCCCCGACTAAATGCTAGAATCCCCGCCCATCATGCGGTCATTCTTCTGTTTTGGCCGAACATTCCTTCAAACAGTGCATCCCATGCTGAAGAAGCTGTTCCAGTCA
>NZ_RCNW01000072.1:0-43540 GCF_004307605.1 Pseudomonas sp. Sample_24 | reverse complement strand
ACGGCCACCAGCAGCGACATCGCCGATAATTTGATGGTCATCCAGGTGCCTTGCATCAGCAACGGACCGAAGCCCTGGAGGCTGAAGGCGGAGAGCCCCAGATTTTGCAGGAGGTTTTCGAACATAAATCAGCAACCTGATCGGATGAAAAAAGCGCCCATCGCGAGATGGGCGCCGGGCATTACTTGCCGCTGTACAGATTCAGATCGCCAAAGTGTTTCTTCTGAATGGTGGCGTAGGTGCCATCATCGTGTAACGCTTTGATACCTTTGTCCAAAAGTGCTTTCAGCTCGGTGTTACCTTTCTTAATACCGATAGCCGTTTTAGCAGGCAGCAGTTCGCTGTCGACTGGCTTGCTGACTTCGTAGCCCTCGCCTTTTGGCGACTTCAGGAAGCCCAGTTCGGCTTGCAGCATGTCCTGGATCGCGGCGTCGAGACGGCCGGAAGTCAGGTCGGAATACACCTGGTCCTGGTTCTGATAGGCCTGGGTTTTTACCCCAGCCTTGTCCAGAACGGCTTTGGCGTAGGCTTCCTGGATGGTGCCTTGCTCGTAGCCGACGGTCTTGCCCTTGAGCGAAGCGACGTCTTCAGTCAGGCCAGAGCCTTTCTTGAACACGTAGGCGGTTGGACCGGAAAACAGCTCGCTGGAGAAGTCGATGACTTTTTCACGGGCCGGGGTGACGGTCATCGAAGAGATCACACCGTCGAATTTATTGGCCTTGAGGCCAGGAATCATCCCGTCGAAATCGCTTTCGACCCATTTGCACTTGACCTTCAGCTCGGCGCAGATTGCGTTGCCCAGATCGATGTCGAAGCCCACCAGGTTGCCGTCAGCCGCTTTCGACTCGAACGGTGCGTAGGAAGGGTCAACACCAAAACGCAGTTCCTTGTATTCCTTTGCCATGGCGGAGCCAGCGGCCATGCACAACGCCAGTGCAGAGAGGGTCAGCAATGCTTTTTTCATTATTTATTCCCTAAAACCAATATGAGCGCTTGTGGCGCAGAATTATTGTTACTGGTAAGCGTAAGACCTAATGAAAGTAGCAATTTCCGAACCAGAGTGCCGAACAAGCGTTTAACAGGCATTCAGGAAATCGCCGGGATGGGATTAGTGCACGAAAACGGGCGGCGTGGAAGACCTGCACTCTTTTGGTTCTTCGGCAGGCGAATTACTGGAGCAAATCCTGCAGTGTTCCCAAGTGATCCGCCTCATCGACGGACTTGTCCTGACGCCAGCGCAGCATCCGCGGAAACCGCACGGCGATCCCGCTTTTGTGCCGCTTGGACAGCGCAATCCCTTCGAAGCCCAGCTCAAACACCAGGCTCGGTTTGACGCTGATCACCGGGCCGAATTTTTCCACGGTGGTTTTACGCACGATGCTGTCGACCTGGCGCATTTCTGCATCGGTCAGCCCTGAGTAGGCCTTGGCAAAGGGCACCAACGTGCGCTCGCTGGCGTCGGGTGGGCCGTCCCAGACCGCGAAGGTGTAGTCGCTGAAAAGACTTGCCCGGCGGCCATGACCGCGTTGCGCATATATCAGCACGGCGTCGACACTGAACGGGTCTACCTTCCATTTCCACCAGACGCCCACATCCTTGGTTCGGCCCACGCCGTAGAGCGCGTCTTGAGCCTTGAGCATCATCCCTTCGACGCCGAGCCGGCGAGAATCTTCGCGCTGGCGGGCGAGGTCGAACCAGTCTTCGCCGGTCAACAGTGGCGACGCCAGCAGCGCCGGATGATTGCAACGGGCAATGACTTGCTCCAGTTGCGCCCGCCGCTGCGCCTGCGGTTGATTGCGCCAGTCTTCGCCGGCCCATTCCAGCAAGTCGTACGCGAGGATGACCACCGGAATGTCGCCAAGCATTTTCTTGCTCAGGGTTTTGCGCCCGATGCGCTGTTGCAGCAGGGCGAAAGGTTGCACGGCGGGGGCGGTCGGCGATTGCGGGTCGAAGGCGTCGGCGGTGTTGGGTTGATCAGCTTTCCAGACCACGATTTCACCGTCGATCACCGTGCCGTCGGGCAAGACGTGGTTCAGGTTGGCCAGCTCGGGAAACCGCTCGGTCACCAACTCTTCACCCCGTGACCAGACCCACAACTTTGCGTCGCGCTTGACCACTTGGGCGCGGATGCCATCCCACTTCCATTCCACTTGCCATTGGCTGGCAGGGCCGAGCAATGCGTCGAATTGTTCGACTGGTTGGGACAGTGCGTGGGCGAGAAAAAACGGATAGGGCTGGCCGCCTCGCTGGGCATGTTCATCGGCCGATTCGGCGGCGATCAGTTTCAGGTAACTGGCGGCGCTCGGGCGATTGGACAGGTCGGTATAGCCCACCAGGCGTTGCGCCACGCGTTTGCTGTCGAGATGGGCCATGGTGGCGAGCGCCCGGGTGACCAACAGTTTGGAGACGCCAACACGAAAGCTGCCGGTGATGAGCTTGATACAGAGCATCAAGCTGGTGCGGTCCAGTTGCGACCAGAGTTCGGGCAGTTGCCGGGCGAGCACCTCGGGGGATTCGCCGCGCAAAGGCAGCAGCTTTTTTTCGACCCACACGGCCAGGCCATCGCTGGACACGTGAGGAGCCTCAGGCAGGATCAGCGAGATGGTTTCGGCCAGATCGCCCACGGCCTGATAACTCTCTTCGAACAACCACGTCGACAGGCCCGATTGCTCAATCGCCAGATCATGCAGAAGCCGCGCCGGCACCAATTGCCGGGGCCGTCCTCCGGACAGGAAATACACCGCCCATGCAGCATCTTCAGGGGCGGCCTGGGCAAAGTAGCGTTGCATCGCCAACAGTTTGGCATTGCTTGAAGTCGTCGCATCGAGCTCGGCATACAACTGGGCAAACGCTCTCATGACGTCGCCTCGGTGGGCTCGTGCTCGACGGCTACAGGTTCTTCTTCATCGTCACCGTATTCGGTATCGAAAGCCTGGGCGTCGAGGCCTTGCTCGCGCAGGTGACGCACCAGCACGGCGACCGAACCGTGGGTGACCATCACCCGTTGCGCACCACTCTGTTCGATGGCCCAGAGCAGGCCAGGCCAGTCCGCGTGATCGGAGAGCACGAAGCCGCGATCCACACCGCGGCGCCGGCGAGTACCGCGCAGGCGCATCCAGCCGCTGGCGAAGCCATCGCTGAAGTCGCCGAAGCGGCGCATCCAGGTGCTGCCACCGGCGGAGGGAGGGGCAATGACCAGGGCTTTGCGCATCAGCGGGTCGTTTTTTTGCACATCGCCGGCATAGATCGTCGCAGGCAGGTGAACACCCGCTTCGCGGTAAACCCGGTTCAGCGGTTCGACCGCGCCATGGACAAGGATCGGGCCGAGTCCGGCATCGATGCCGTGGAGAATGCGCTGGGCTTTGCCGAACGCGTAGCACAGCAGCACGCTGGTTTTGTCCTGGGCCGCGTTGGCCTGCCACCATTGATTGATTTCGGCGAAGACCTGCGCCTGGGGTTGCCAGCGGTAAATTGGCAGGCCGAAGGTCGATTCGGTGATAAAGGTATGGCAGCGCACCGGTTCGAACGGTGCACAAGTGCCGTCGGGCTCGATTTTGTAATCGCCGGAAGCGACCCAGACTTCGCCGCGGTATTGCAGGCGAACCTGCGCCGAGCCCAGAACATGCCCAGCCGGATGAAAACTCAGGGTGACGCCGTGATGCAACAAGCGCTCGCCGTAGGCCAGCGTCTGCAGGTTGATGTCTTGCCCCAGCCGCGCTCGCAGAATGCCTTCACCCGGCGCCGCTGCCAGGTAATGCTGGTTGCCGGTGCGCGCATGGTCGCCATGGGCGTGGGTAATGACTGATCGCTCGACCGGTCGCCAGGGATCGATATAGAAATCGCCAGCGGGGCAGTACAAGCCTTCGGGACGCGCGATAACAAGATCCACGATGCTACCCAAGTGGGGGGACTTGTTAGCTATGAGGCTGGCGCGCAGCGAGAAGTTCTATCGGGGTTTGATAGGTGCGCTTTACACGAGGTACAGCTCATTCCTTGTAGGAGCACAGCTTGCTCGCGATAGCGGAATGTCAGTCACCGATAATGTTGAATGTGCCGGCGTCATCGCGGGTAAGCCATGCTCCTACAGGCTTTGAAGTGGCCGCGGTTCAAGTATTTGGCACAAATCCCCTGTAGGCGCCAGCCTGCTGGCGATGAATCCAAGAACGCCGCGGGGCATCAGGTGCCCCGCGTTATCATTGACGTCCATCGCGACGGTGCGACGATTCGACAGGCTCGCTCCTCCAGGGGGGGCGTTACTTGCCCGGTGTCAGGGTCAAGCGCTTGCTGCCATAAACCCTGTCATAGTTCTGCGACTGCATCGGCAGGGTCTGATACTGCCCTTTGAGCCACGGATCGATGCTGTTGAGGTAGTTCGGGCTGGCCGGGTTGCCGGATTGGCCGCTGGCGATCTGGCCCATCAACGGTTCGGTCTGGCCGAAATCGACGATAAAGCGCATGGCCGGTGCCAGCGTGGTGTTGAAGTCCTGGCCCCAGGCGAAAGCGGCGGTGTTGAGCGTGGTGTGATCGCCACCGGCCGGCACGGGGCCGCGCACGGTCTGGCCACTGACGTTCTTCCATTCGTAGCGGTGCAGTTTGCCCCACTGCCAGGCTTTGTGATCGCCGCCCAACTGACTGTCGCCGGCCGTGATTGCTGCGGCGAGACTGCGGGCGAGAATCGCGGGTTTATCTTCTTTCTGCGCGCTGCGCGCGTCATCCCAGAATGGACTGTCTTCGCGGCCCAGCAAATGATCGGCCTGTGCTGCGTAGGACAACTTGCCGTTGGCGACGAAGGCTTTCCAGGCCGGGCTGCTGTCCGGTCCCAACTCATCGAGGAAAATCTGTTTCATGCTTTCCTGCAAAAACAGTTCGTAGATCGCTGCATCGGCGGACGTCGGGGCCAGTTTGCCGTCGAATGCCATCAAGCGGGTCAATGCTTCGCGTGCCTTGCCGCGATCGGCCACCGGCAGGGCTTCGATGGCTTGTTTGAGTGGCTGGGCCATGCCCGGCGCTTCGAACATTTTCTTCAGTTTGGCGGCGAACGTGGTGGTCTGGTCATACTGCATGGCAATCAGGCTGCGAGTGTCATGTTTGCCCACACCGGCCAGTTCTGCCAAACGCTCGCCACGCTCCGGTGCCGACCAGGAATTGGACAGTTGCATGCCGTAGCCATGGGGAATGACCCGCTGGTTGGCCGTGCCGAGCCAGCCTTGCGCCGGGTCCTGGTCGTAAGGGTGCAGCATCGGGTCGGCGTAGCCGTCCCAATCGTAGCGATCTTCCCAGCCCGGCGAGGGCAACAGGCCTTCGCCTTCGCGGCGGTTAGGGTAACGGCCGGTGACTTGCCAGCCTATGTTGCTGGCATCGGCAAACACCAGGTTCAAGGCAATGGCGCGAATTTCGCGGCTGGCATCGGACGCCTTCTCGACGTTCTGCGCGCGGGACAGGTCAAAAAACGCGTCCAGGGATTTGTCGTCGGAGAAGTTCGGTGTCTGCAGGGCCAGGCCGAAGCCGTTGCCTTGCGCCAGGCCTTGGGCGCTGTTGAGTAGCGGGCCGTGGCGGGTTTCGTACACGGTTTCGCGAATCGGCCGCTGGCCTTTGACGAAGTAGGTTTCGTTGCGCGCGGTCGCCGGCTGCCACTTGCCATTGGTTTCGTAGGCAAGGCCGTTGCCCTGGCGGCGGATTTTTTCCAGGAACAGGTCCTGGTTGTCACCCATGACGGTGGTCGTGCTCCACGCCACTTTGCCGTTGAAACCGCCCAGCACCATCGGCAAACCGGCGATGGTCACACCGGAGGCCTGATATTTCGGCGCGCGAATCTGTACGTAGCTGTAGAGCGACGGCACACCCATCGGGCCATGGCTGTCGCTGGCCAGCAGGCTTTTGCCGCTGCGGCTGCGTTGCGGCGCTATCGCCCAATTGTTCGAGGAAATGGCGCCCAGCAGATTCAACTCAGACAGTTGGCGGGTGGCCTTACTGATTTCAGTCAGCCCCGGTACCTGCCCGTTAAGCTTGATGCCATGCAGCTTCTCGCTTTCAGCCAAGGGCAGCTTTTCGTCGGGAGCGGACGGCGTCAACCACGGCAGTTTGTCGGTGGTGACGGTTTGCGCGAGTACCAGCGCAGAAATTTCTTCCGGCAGGTTGGCCGACTGGCTGAAGTTCAGCAGACAGAAAATCAGCGCTGAATCTTCCGGTTTCCAGTACTCAGGCTTGTAGCCGCTGGCGACCAGATCCGCCGGCAGTTTGTCGCGATAGCGGAACAGGTAGGCGTTGACCCCGCGGGCATAGACTTCAAAGAAGCGTTTGAGCCGCAGCGAAGACGCTTTGTACAACTCCCCGGCGCTTTTCTTCAGGTTGACCGCGCGCATGTAGCGGTCGGCGTCCAGCAAATCCGCGCCGTGCATTTCCGCCAGACGGCCCTGGGCCAGCAAGCGCAGGGTGACCATTTGTGTGATGCGGTCGCTGGCGTGCACATAGCCGAGGGCGAACAGTGCGTCGTGGAACGTGCTGCTTTCGATCAACGGCATGCCCATCGCGTTGCGGCGCACCGAGACATTCTGCGCCAGCCCCTTGAGTGGCTGCACGCCGGAGGTCGGCGGGAGGGTGTCCTGGGCATTGAAGCTCTGACACCCTGTCAGGCTCAAAACCCCCGTGACTGCTGCGGCAACGCCGAACCGGGGTAGAAAATGTGTGAGGGCTGGCGAGGCCATGGCAAAGCTCCTGCGGGGGTAGCGTCAGTAAAGCCGCTACGTTAGTGAGCGGGAGGAGGGCGCGCAAGCGGGGTACAAGGTTATTTCAGGATTTGTCTGATAAGTTCAGCGACCAATGGTCCGGGAGGTGTGTCGACATGGAATTAAAGGCAAATGCAGGATTGATCATCATCGATCAACAGAAGGGCATTCTGCACCCCAGGCTGGGTCGCCGGAACAATCCCCAGGCCGAGGACCGCATGCTGGAACTGTTGGCGCATTGGCGGCGCAGCGAACGGCCGGTGATTCACGTCCAGCACTTGTCCCGATCAGAGGACTCGGTGTTCTGGCCGCTGCAATCGGGCGTGGAGATTCAGCAACGATTTCAGCCACTGCCGGGTGAGCAACTGATTCAGAAGCAGGTGCCGGACGCATTTTGTTCAACGGTGCTGGAGAGACTGTTGCGCGAGGCGGGGATCGCACAGTTGATCATCGTCGGCGTGGCGACCCACAACTCGGTGGAGTCCACGGCGCGCACGGCGGGCAACCTGGGGTTCGAGGCGTGGGTGGTGGAGGATGCGTGCTTTACCTTCGACAAGGCCGATTTTTTCGGTAACCCCCGTTCAGCCGAAGAGGTGCACGGTATGTCGCTGGGGAATCTGCATGGTGAGTACGCGACCGTGGTCAGTACCGAACACATTTTGAAGGCGGGTGAACATCTGTAGGAGCAAGGCTTGCCCGCGATGAACGATGATGCAAAGAGTATGAAGTACCGAGGCGCGGCAATCGCGGGCAAGCCTTGCTCCTACAGGTCTCGAAACACTGTGAGAGTGGGCCTGCTCGCGAAACCGGCCTACCAGACGAGGCAGGTTTTCACCTGAAGCCTCAAGCTCCGTGGCACTTCTTGAATTTCTTGCCGTTGCCGCATGGGCAAGGGTCGTTGCGGCCAACGTCTTTCAAGGCATTGCGCACCGGTTCCTGGTGGGCGTGGCCGCAATTCGGGCCGTGTACATGACCATGGTCGTGATCATGATGGTCATGATCGTGGTTGCAGTCAGGGCCGTGGACATGGGGTTGCTGGGTCATCGGGGTTACTCCGGAATTAGATCGGCGGGGATTATCACGCCATTGCGCTCCAGGTGCACGTAGTGGGCGATGAATAAACCGGTTTCCATTTCACCTTCGAGGCGATAGGGAATGCCTTGCTCGGAGTTTTTCAACTGTTTGACCAGGTCTCTGACCTTGGGCCACAGGTTGGTGCGGATCGGCACTTTGTAAAAACGGCTGGCCTTGGGGCCGATGCTGATCCAGTGTTCATGCTCGCCATCGACCAGCAGGATGTCGCCCAAATGAATGCGGTATTCCATACCGCGTACGGTCAGCTCGTTTTCGCTACGGTTATCAATGCGAAAGTGCAACACGAAGCGTTGCTCCAGCAGTTTGGCGCGCACCACTTCCACCCGGGTCAGGTGCACTTCGGGGTCTGGCTCATCGCTGGCGAACCAGGACGCACAGCCGCCGAGCCCCAGACAAAGGGCAAGCATGAGCAGACATTGTGCGAATCGCCGGGTGATCATGGTCGTTCTTCTCCCTTGAACCCCAGTCTAGTCGTTAAAGGATCGCAGCCTTCGGCCACTCCTGCAGTGTGCAGGCAATCCCGTGCAGGAGCTGGCGAAGGCTGCGATTTTTTGCGGTCAACTCACGCGCCGAAATAGCCCGAGCAGCATTTCTTGAACTTCTGCCCGCTGGCGCAAGGGCATGGATCGTTGCGACCGATGTCCAGTGGTACGGTGGGATCGATGAAGTACCAATGTCCAGCGTTCTGGACGAATGACGAGCGTTCACGATGACTGTGCTCGCCACTGCCGTCGTGCCAGCGCGCGGTAAAGGTCACGAACGCATGTTCCGGCTGGCCGCCGAGCACTTCGGAGCTTTCCACCTCAAGGCCCAGCCAGGTGCTTTGGGCACTCCAGTCGCTGATCGATTGCCGGTCGAGTCCTGATTGCTGGGCGGGCAGGGTGGTCGTCACCAGATAGTCGATCAGGCCCAGCACATAGGCGCTATAGCGCGAGCGCATCAGGGCTTCGGCGCAAGGGGCCGGGTGACCGGCATGGTAAGGACCGCAGCAGGCGTCGAGCAGGGTGCCGCTACCGCAAGGGCAAATGGATGTACTCATTGCGTTACCACCAATATTTCCCGAAGTTTTCCGGATTGGCCCAAAAGCGCGAATTGAGCCAGTCCGGGACTTGTTTGTAGTCAAGCAGATCATAGGTGAAGAGGGTCAGCACCTGTTCGTCGCGCTGAAAGCGTTCGCTGGCTTGCAGGGCCAGGGAAAAAAAGTCCGTCTCCTGCCAGCCGCTGGCCGGTAAGTCGGCGAGGACGGCGATGCGGCTGGCGTTGAGATTGCGGATGCCGCCGAGCAAATTCAGGCCATCGCGCTTGGGCAAGTGTTCGAGGCAATCGACCACCAGCGCCAGGTCAAACCGGCGCGCCGCCAGTTCGGCCGGCAATGCTCCCGGCGCAGCATGCGCCACGCAGCTGTCGGGGTGGGCGAGCTTGAAGGCTTCAAGCGCCGGGAATTCGCTGGCGCCGATCAGCAGCAGGCGTGCAGGGGCGTAACGATCCAGCAAAGCGGCCAACGCCTGTTGTGGCGTGCGCGAAGAAATAGCTGCAATCATCGAAGTTCCTCAGTCAGGTCTGCCAAGACTAGCCTGCCCGCAAGTTCGAGCCTAGAGCGGCTTTCCCTGAAAAGAGATGATCTGCCGTGAACAGGGGACAAAACTGCAATGGCCTATTGCTGGCGGAGATTAAAACTCCGGTCTTTACTCCCTGAATCGGTTCTAAGCCGATCCTTCAGGAGAAAACTAGATGAGCATAGTTCGGACAGCATTACCCCTGGTTCTGCTAACCAGTGTGTTGACTGGTTGCGCAGGTTTGCAGAAAACCGACTGGCCGACCTGTGCGGCGGTCGGTGGTGTCGTAGGTGCGGGTCTCGGCGCGACCGAGAGCTCGTCGTGGGCAGGTTGGGGCGCGCTGGTTGTCGGTGGTACGGCGGCCGCTTATTGCTGGGTTCACGGTGACGGCGACGAAGACGGCGATGGTGTTCCGGACAGTCGCGACAAGTGCCCGGGCACACCTAGAGGCGTTCAGGTCGATGCCGATGGTTGCCCACCACCAGCACCTGCTCCAGTGGTTGAAGAAGTTGTAGTGGTCAAGGAAGAAACCATTGTCATTCGTGATGTCCACTTCCAGTTCGATAAAGCAACGCTCACGACGTCCGACAAACTGGTACTCGACAAGATTGCCACTCGTTTGAAAGCGGAAGCCCCTACTGCCCGATTGACCGTAACCGGTCATACCGACAGCGTGGGCAGCGATTCCTACAACCAGAAACTGTCGGATAAACGCGCTCATTCGGTGGTTGAGTACCTCATCCAGCAAGGCGTGCCGCGCAGCAACTTTGTGTCTGTTACCGGTGCCGGTGAGAGCCAGCCGGTAGCCGAAAACAAAACTGCCGACGGTCGTGCACAAAACCGTCGTACGGAAATTAAAATCGAGCGCTAAGCCCCTCGGATCCCCGGCTTGTGCAGTCGCGGATGCGGGTCTTTACTCCTGTGTAACCGGCATCGGCCGGTGACACAGGAGCTTTGGAAATGAGCAATCTCACACGGACCGTCTTGCCGGTTCTGCTGCTGGGCAGCCTGTTGACCGGTTGCGCTACTCACAGTGATGGCACTGCCCCCCTCAATCAACGTACCTGGCCGATCTGCAGCGTCATTGGCGGACTGGTCGGTGGAGGCCTGGGCGCTATCGAAAGTGGCGGTTGGGCGGCGGGTGGAGCGGCGCTCGGTATATTGACCGGTGGTTTGATCTGTTACGCCCAGGACGGTGACGAAGACGACGACGGTGTGTTCGACCGCCGCGATCGCTGCCCCGACACACCGGCCAACACGCCTGTGGAACATCATGGTTGCCCGCTGCCGCAATACCCGGCCAGCGTGAAACCTGCAGAACCTGCTGCGCCTGAAGTCATCACGTTGAGCAACGACGTGTTCTTCGGTTTCAATCAATCCGACCTGACCCCGACCGCGCAAAGCGAGCTCGATGCGATCATGAGCAAATTGCTGGACGCCGATGTGGTGAGCATCAAGGTGATCGGCCATACCGACAGCGTTGGCTCGGACAGCTACAACCAGGCCCTTTCGGAGCGCCGCGCCAGCAGCGTGGCGGAATATCTGCTGAGCCAGGGTGTGGCACCCAACAAACTCACCAGCGAGGGCAAGGGCGAAAGCCAGCCGGTGGCCGATAACGAAACCGAGGAAGGCCGCGCGAAAAATCGTCGCGTGGAACTGCACATCAATCGCTGAACCGCGAGTTAGAGCTGTCGAACGCAGATTTCCTGCGTTTCGACGGCCATTCGGCGATCTTCATCAAGAATTTTCGCTTGCCCTCTGGCTTATCCCGCGTGGAAGCCGTTACTGTGCGCTCAAAGAATAATTCCCATCGAGGGGCGTATGAAGGTGATTTGGGGGCTGGGGAAGCTGTTGACCCTGCTGTTCTGGCTGGTGGTGCTGGTCAACCTGTTCACGCCATTTGTCTATCCGCTGCATCTGCTGGTCAATCTGGCCGGCGGTATTCTGGCGATCCTTCATCTACTGGAAGCGCTGTTGTGCTACCGCAGCCTCAGAGGCCGCGCGCACCCTTGGCGTGATCGACTGAAGATTGTCATTTTCGGCGTTTTCCACCTGCAAACCATTCCCGCTCCCTCCGCATCCAAGGCTTCCCATGCGTAAATTCTGTCTGCTCGCCGTACTCATCAGTCCACTGGCCTGCGCTCAGGTGGTGAGCGTCGAAACCAACTCGCTGATGCGTCTGCCCAACACCGCCAGCACCTTGCAACTGGAACGTCTGGAGGTCGCCGATTACGGCACGTTACTGATTCCGTCGAACGTGACTGAAGTCACCGTCGGCGAGCTGCATCTGGGACGTGATGCGCGGATCGCGATTGTACCCAGCGAGCAGGCGCTGGAATTGAAAGTCAGCCGTGCTCAATTGTCCGAGGGCAGCCAGATCACCGCTCGCGGCGCGCCGGGCACTTTTCAGAAGGCCGCGCGCTCCGGGCGCAACCTGAATCTGCAAATCAAGACGCTCAATGCCCCGCAACTGATCGTCGACGCGCGCGGTGGTGCGGGGGCTCCGGGGTTTGTCGGTCTCGACGGGGCCAACGGGCAAGCCCCGGGCTGTACCTGGGGCCAGGCCGGACGCGGTGCCGATGGCAGCAATGGCAGTGACGGCCAGCCAGGCGCACCGGGGGCATTGGTCAAACTGGTGGTGCCGCGTGATTACCCGGCAGAACAGATCAAGGTTCAAGTGGCCGGCGGTGCGGGTGGCCTGGCCGGACCCGGTGGAAAACCTGGCGCCGGAGGCAAGGCCAAGGGCTGCCTGATCTATAAAGCCGATGGCGGCAAGAGCGGCAAACCAGGTGCCGATGGGCAACCGGGACCTGCCGGGGCGGCAGGCTCGGTGGTCGTGCAGCGGTTGTAAGCATTGATCGTTCCCACGCTCTGCGTGGGAACGATCATGGTCGAGCGGCAGCAACAACTACCACGACCAACCCGACAATCAAGTTGATCCCCACCAGGCGGCGGATCCTTCCCAGTACCGCAGCCCCCGCCGGCCAGTCCTGCGCCAGCACAGCCGCGCGCAACTCCGGCAGCATCAACGCCTGAATCCTGATGAACAATGCCGTCATCACCACAAACAACCCCATCATCACCTGCACATAGCGCGGCGCGTGTTCAAAACCGCTGAAATTCAGATTCAGCATGACCACGCCACTGACTGGCAACAGCACGACCGCCCCCCAGACCCAGCGGAAAAAACCTTGAAACACTTCAATCCACAGCTTCAAGCGGGCAGGACCCTCAAGCGCTGTCATCGCCGCGGGACGCAAGACCATCCAGGCGAAAAACATGCCGCCCACCCACACCAGTGCGGCGAGGACATGCAGGCTATAAACAAGGCTAAAAGGTGTCATTCGGGTACTCCGTTCTGCGCGGGATTCATTAGCGGGGTATGATAGCGGCCGAATCAAACTACTGAAAATTTATCCAGCGTTTTTTGCGCCCGACAATTCATGATCAGCACTGAACTCAAAACCACGATCCAGGGCGCCTACTCGCGTTTTCTCGAAGCCAAGAGCCTCAAGCCGCGCTACGGCCAACGCCTGATGATCGCCGAAGTTGCCAAAGTCCTCGGTGATATCGACACCGACGACGAAGGCCGGCGCAGTGGCGACCCCGCGATTGTCGCGGTGGAAGCCGGCACCGGTACTGGCAAGACCGTGGCCTACAGCCTGGCGGCGATCCCCACCGCCAAGGCCGCTGGCAAGCGCCTGGTGATCGCCACGGCCACCGTCGCCCTGCAGGAGCAGATCGTCTACAAGGATCTGCCCGACCTGATGCGCAACAGCGGGCTGAATTTCAGCTTCGCCCTGGCCAAGGGGCGCGGGCGCTACATGTGCCTGTCCAAGCTCGACATGTTGCTCCAGGAAGGCCACGCGCAAACCGCCACGGCGCAGTTGTTCGAAGAAGAAGGTTTCAAGATCGAGGTCGATGAGGCCAGCCAGAAGCTGTTCACCAGCATGATCGAGAAACTCGCCGGCAATAAGTGGGACGGCGACCGCGACAGCTGGTCCACCGCGCTCGAAGACGCCGATTGGGCACGCTTGACCACCGATCACAGCCAATGCACCAACCGTCATTGCCCGAACTTCGGCCAGTGCGCCTTCTACAAGGCCCGCGAAGGCATGGGCAAGGTAGACGTGATCGTCACCAACCACGACATGGTGCTGGCTGACCTGGCGTTGGGCGGCGGCGCTGTGCTGCCGGACCCGCGCGACACCATCTACGTGTTCGACGAAGGCCACCACCTGCCAGACAAGGCCATCGGCCACTTCGCCCACTACACGCGCCTGCGCTCCACCGCCGACTGGCTGGAAACCACGGCAAAGAACCTGACCAAACTGCTGGCGCAACACCCGTTGCCCGGGGATCTGGGCAAGTTGATCGAGCAGGTGCCGGAGCTGGCTCGGGAGATCAAGACCCAGCAACAATTCATGTTCACCGCCTGCGAACAGGCCGCCGATTTCAAGCCCGGCGAAGATGTCGAAGGTCGCGAACGCCCGCGTCATCGCTTCGTCGGCGGAGTGATTCCCGAGCACATGCGTGAGATGGGCATCGAGTTGAAGAAAGGCTTTGCCCGCCTGACCGACCTGTTCACGCGCCTCACCGAACTGCTCAAGGAAGGTATGGACGGCGAGGTCAACATCGGCATCGCCAGCAACCAGGCCGAAGAGTGGTATCCGCTGTTCGGCAGCCTGTTGTCCCGCGCTTCCGGCAACTGGGAATTGTGGACCGCGTTCACCGCCGAAGACCCGGAAGACAGTCCGCCGATGGCGCGCTGGCTGACCCTGGCCGAAAGCGGTTCGCTGTTCGACATCGAGGTCAACGCCAGCCCGATCCTCGCGGCGGAAATGCTCCGACGCAACCTGTGGAACGTAGCCCATGGCTGCTTGGTCACTTCGGCGACCCTGACGGCCCTCGGCACCTTCGACCGCTTCCGCATGCGCGCCGGCCTGCCGAAAAAAGCGGTCACCGCCGTGGTACCGAGCCCGTTTCATCATGCCGATGCCGGTGTGTTGCGAGTGCCGAACCTGAACGCCGACCCACGTGATGCGGCGGCGCACACCGCGGCGATCATCCGCGATCTGCCGGACCTGGTCGAAGGTTCGCGCGGTACATTGGTGCTGTTCTCCTCGCGCAAGCAGATGCAGGACGTGTTCGACGGCCTCGATCGCGACTGGCGCAAGCAGGTGTTCATTCAAGGCAACCTGTCGAAACAGGAAACCCTGAACAAGCACAAGGCGAGGGTCGATGGCGGTGATTCCAGCGTGTTGTTCGGCCTGGCAAGCTTTGCCGAAGGGGTCGACCTGCCGGGTGCCTATTGCGAGCACGTGGTCATCGCCAAAATTCCGTTCTCGGTGCCGGATGACCCTGTCGAAGCGGCACTGGCGGAATGGATCGAAGCCCGTGGCGGCAATCCGTTCATGGAAATCTCCGTGCCGGATGCCTCGCTGAAACTGGTCCAGGCCTGCGGGCGCTTGCTGCGCACCGAAGAAGACCGCGGCACCATCACTTTGCTCGACCGGCGTCTGGTGACCCAGCGCTATGGCAAAGCGATCCTCAATGCGTTGCCGCCTTTCCGGCGTGAAATTTCCTGAAACACCGGTGGGCAGTTTTGCCCGCCGCGTTGTCTATCTTTCAGCCATCGCTTTTCCATTGGCCCATTGAAGGTCTTAGGGAGAATTTCGTTCTCATGATTCGCCGTTCGTTGCCTGCCGTTTTTGCCCTGTTGTTCGCATCGCCCTTGCTGGCGGCTCCCGCCGGACAACAGACGCTGTTCAACTTTGTACGCCCCGCCGACGTGGTCCAGGTGGCGACTCAGGACGCCAGCCTGCCGCAATCCAACGCCGAGCAAACCCCCGAGGGCGAAGTGCTGCGCCGGGTGACATTCAACCCGGTGGCCAGGCCAACCCTGCGCCTAAGCCCGCAAACCGGCGCCTGGGACTGGTCGCAATCGGGCGTGATGAGCCTGCGAATCCAGAGTGCGATGAACTGGGCCGTGACCCTGTACGTGACTATTCAGAGCAACGATGGCAAGACACTGGTCAGCCGTGTCGATTTGCCGGCCGGTCCGGCGCAAACCCTGCTGGTGCCGCTGCAGCCGACGTCGCCGCTGAATCAGGGCATGAAAGCCGGCCCGCCAATGCCGATGTCCGTCGACGGTCAGCGCATCCTGTTGGCCAGCAGCGTCGGCGAGCTGGATCGCCGCCAGGTGGTGTCGGTCACTGTGTCGATGGATCAACCGCAAGTCGCCCAGAGCATCTTGCTCGAGCGCTTTGGCGTACAGGATGGCGAGTCCGTTACCCAAGCGGTGTATGGCGGCCTGGTGGACGCTTATGGTCAATCGACCCGGGCCAAATGGCCGGAGAAGGTCGCTGGCGATGAACAACTGAAAAGCGCCGCGGCCAAGGAACAACAACAGCTGAAAACCTGGTTGGCCGAGCGCGAGAAGGCTTCGCTGGACAAGTTCGGCGGCTGGAACAAAGGCCCTGCGTTCAAGGCCAGCGGTTTTTTTCGTACCGAGAAGCGTGATGGTCGCTGGTATCTGGTGACCCCTGAAGGGCACCCGTTTTATTCGTTGGGAGTCAACTCGGTCGCTGCGGACGTCAGCCAGACGTATGTCGCCGGTCGCGAGTGGATGTTCGAATCCCTGCCCAAGCCTGAGGAGCCTTTGGCCAGCCATTTCGGCGAAGGGGATAACCGCGGCGGCAATGGTGTCGACCAGGGACGAGGCTACAACTCCGGTCGCTGGTACGATTTTTACGGCGCCAACTTGCAGCGTTTGTACGGCGACCCTTGCGCGCTGGGCAGCGACACCAAGGCCGGTGTTGCGGCAGCCGCCAAGGCAGACGCGGTAGAAGCAACGGCAGAAAAAGCCGTCGAGCCAGCCGTAGCGCCTTCAAGTGCTGGATCCGGTATTGCCGAAGCGGCCAAAACTGATGCCGTCGACGCGACCGCCGCTAAAACAGCCGAGCTGGCACCCGCCGAACCCTGCAAAGTGGCATTCGACGAAAAACGCTGGACCGGCCATACCCTCGACCGTCTGCAAGCCTGGGGCTTCAACACCGTAGGCAACTGGAGCGCGCCATCACTGGCCAACGCGGACCGCGTGCCATACACCTTACCGCTGTCGATCGTCGGTGATTACGCCAGCATCAGTACCGGTAGCGACTGGTGGGGCGGCATGCCTGACCCGTTCGATCCACGCTTCGCCATGGCCACCGAACGCGCCGTAGCGATTGCCACCCGTGATCATCGCGACGATCCATGGCTGATCGGTTACTACGCCGACAACGAACTGGCCTGGGCCGGTCCCGGCGACGACCCGAAAGCCCGATATGCCTTGGCTTACGGCACCTTGAAAATGACCACTGACGTGCCGGCCAAGCGTGCGTTTCTCAAGCAACTGCGCGACAAGTACCGCAATCAGGCCGGATTGTCGAAAGCCTGGGGCATTGATCTGCCAGCCTGGGAGCTGATGGAAGACCCTGGGTTCGTGCCACCGCTGCCGAGCGCCGAGCACCCGGAAATCGAGGCCGATTTCAAATACTTCCAGAAAGTCTTCGCCGATACCTACTTCAAGACCATTTCCGACTCGCTCAAGTGGCACGCGCCGAACCAGCTGTTGCTCGGTGGTCGATTTGCCATCACCACCCCGGAAGCCGTTGAGTCCTGTGCCCAGTATTGCGACGTCCTGAGCTTCAACATGTACACCTTGCAACCGCAGGACGGTTACGACTTCACCAAACTGCGCAGCCTCGACAAACCGGTGTTAATCACTGAATTCAACTTCGGCTCGACTGATCGCGGCCCATTCTGGGGCGGCGTGACGCAATTGGCGAAGGAAGACGATCGCGGCCCGGCCTATGCGAACTTCCTCAAAAAGGCTCTGAACGAACCGTCTATCGTTGGGGTGCACTGGTTCCAATACCTCGATCAACCCGTGACCGGGCGTCTGCTGGATGGCGAAAATGGCCATTTTGGTCTGGTAGGGATCACTGATCTGCCATTCCAGGGTTTTGTCGATAGCGTGCGCAAAAGCAATCTGGCGGCGGTCGATCAGCTGGCCAAGGAGGCCGAGAAAGCCGCAGCCGAGGCGGACAAGGTCAGTCATGATGCCGAGGGCGGAAGAGAGGCCAACGCCGGCAAAGGCCCGGGGAAGGGCGCCGGTGGGCATTCCGGCAAGGGGCATTGAGTCCAGATGCACCGCGTTATCGTTTTTCGCGGGCAAGCCTCGCGCCTAAAGGTTTTGTGAAGGTCGCGATGACCGCAGGAGCGAGGCTTGCCCGCGAAGGCATCAGTGCCGACGCCAATTTGTCGATCACTTCCAGGGGTGATTGACCGCCCGGCCCGACCCTGTTCCCAAAACCGTCAAGGGCTGGAACAATGCGGGCCACTTTGTAGAGCGTTTATCCGGGGAGTTGCGGGTGCAGATTCAGGGTCATTACGAGCTTAAGTTCGAGGCAGTGCGTGAGGCATTCGCGGCACTGTTCGACGATCCCCAGGAGCGTGGCGCGGCGTTGTGCATCAAGATCGGTGGCGAAACCGTGCTCGACCTCTGGTCCGGCACCGCCGACAAGGATGGCGCCGAGGCATGGCACAGCGACACCATCGCCAACCTGTTTTCTTGCACCAAAACCTTCACCGCCGTCACTGCGTTGCAGCTGGTCGCCGAAGGCAAGCTGCAACTGGACGCACCCGTTGCCCGTTATTGGCCTGAATTTGCCGCGGCTGGCAAAGAAGCCGTGACCCTGCGCCAACTGCTCTGTCATCAGGCCGGTTTGCCGGCATTGCGCGAGTTGCTGGCGCCCGAAGCCCTTTACGATTGGCCAACCATGGTCGGCGCCCTGGCCGCCGAAGCACCGTGGTGGACGCCGGGTGAAGGTCACGGATATGCGGCAATCACCTATGGCTGGCTGATCGGCGAATTGCTGCGACGCGCCGATGGTCGTGGGCCAGGTGAATCGATCGTGGCGCGGGTCGCCAAGCCATTGGGCCTGGATTTCCACGTCGGTCTGGCGGACGAAGAGTTCCATCGCGTGGCGCATATCGCTCGCGGCAAAGGCAACGTCGGCGACGCCGCTGCCCAGCGCCTGTTGCAAGTGACCATGCGCGAACCCACGGCCATGACCACGCGCGCGTTCACCAACCCGCCGTCGGTCCTCACCAGCACCAACAAACCGGAATGGCGGCGCATGCAGCAACCCGCAGCCAATGGTCACGGCAATGCCCGAAGCCTGGCCGGTTTTTACGCCGGTTTGCTGGACGGCAGCTTGCTCGAAGGCGAGATGCTCGACGAGTTGACCCGCGAGCACAGCCTCGGCGAGGACAAGACACTACTGACCCGGACCCGATTCGGTCTGGGTTGCATGCTCGATCAACCGGATGTGCCCAACGCGACATTCGGTCTGGGTCCACGAGCGTTCGGGCATCCGGGCGCAGGTGGCTCCATTGGTTTTGCTGACCCGGAGCACGATGTGGCTTTCGGTTTTGTGACAAATACACTGGGGCCGTACGTCTTGATGGATCCGCGCGCACAAAAGCTTGTGCGGGTACTGGCCACTTGTCTGTAAAACCCGCTGAAGGTTCCCGGAGCTGGAACCCGAAAGCCTTTTCAGTTTCAAAGCGTCTGTTTATGCGGGCCGATCCGGCCTGATTTTTTATGACTTCATTTTTGTGGATATCCAATGTCAACCAAACCAACCCTCGCTTTGGCACTGTGCTTCGCTATTACCGGTTGCGCACAGAATCCTAAAAATGATGCGGATGGCGGCAGCTGGTGGCCGTTCGGATCTTCCGACAAAGTCGCCGCAAAAGAACCTGCCCCAACTCCCGTGAAGCCTGCCGCCAGCGCGGCGGTAGCCAAGACTGAAAGCACCAGCCCCTGGTACTGGCCGTTCGGTTCCGATGACGACGCGAGCAAGTCTGCCGCCAAGCCGGAATCAAAGCCTGAAGCCAAACCTGCCGCAGTAGCCAAGGCCGATGCCGATGCAGGCGGCAAATGGTGGTGGCCGTTCGGCGGCAAAGAGCAGAGCGCCGCCAAAGTCGTGCCAATGCCGGATCCGAAAGTCACCCAGGCCTGGCTCGACGAGTACGAGCCGCGTTTGCGTACCGCGATCAAGGACAGCAACCTGCAACTCGAGCGCCGTGAAAACGTGCTGGTAGTGACGGCGCCTGTCGAAGGCTCGTTCAACCCGGATCGCCCGGCCATGTTGCTGCCGGTGACCCTCGGCCCGTTCACCCGGGTCGCGAAAATTCTCGAAGTCGATCCCAAGACTGCCGTGTTGGTACTCGGTCACAGCGACACCTCGGGTGCAGCGCCCGCCAACGTCAAGTTGAGCCAGGAGCGTGCCCAGGCTGTTGCGGCGATTTTCCGTCTCAGTGGTCTGCAACGTGATCGCCTGATGCTGCGCGGCATGGGTGGCGAAGCCCCGCGTGCCGCCAACGACAGCGTTGAAGGACGCGCCTTGAACCGTCGCGTGGAATTGCTGGTGACCCCGCAAAACACCATGGTTGCCTTGCTGAGCAAGTACAATATGCCGGCTCCGGCGCCGGTCACCCTGGTGGCAGCGCAGGACATCAAACCGGTGGCCAAGCCTGTGACCCCGGCCCCAGCCGCCAAGAAGGCCGCCGTGCCTGCGACGAAAAAAGCACCGGCCAAGAAAGCGGCCGCCAAAAAGACCCCGGCTAAAACCGCAACGCCGGCGAAAAAGACTGCACCGGCCAAAGCGGCTACCGATACCAAGAAAGTCGCCGCGGCCGATAGCACAAAGAAGTGATTCGTTAATCAAAAGGAATGCGCCATGACCAAGGCCCTGGCTGATATGCGCCGCGATTACACCCGTGATGGCCTGACCGAGGCGCAAGCCCCGGTCGAGCCGTTTGCGCTGTTCCACCAGTGGTTCGCCGACGCGGTGAAAACCGAACAGGCACCGGTGGAAGCGAACGCCATGACCTTGGCCACGGTCGACCCGGACGGTCGGCCGCATTGCCGCATCCTGCTGCTCAAGGGTTTGGACGAAAAGGGCTTCACCTTCTTCACCAACTACGACAGTGCCAAGGGTCAACAGTTGGCGGCGAATCCGTTCGGGGCCATGACGTTTTTCTGGCCGACCCTGGAACGTCAGGTTCGGATCGAAGGGCGGGTGGTGAAAGTTACGCCACAAGAATCCGATGCCTACTACCAAGTTCGACCTTTGGGCAGCCGCCTTGGCGCGTGGGCATCACCGCAAAGCCGGGTGATCGCCGACCGTGCTGAACTGGAAAAACTGCTGAAGGATACCGAGCAGCGTTTCAGCGATAGCCAGCCACACTGCCCTGAACATTGGGGTGGTTATCGCCTGCTGCCGGAGCGCATCGAGTTCTGGCAGGGCCGTCCGAGCCGTCTCCATGACCGTCTCAACTATCGCTTGCAGGGCTCCGGCTGGATTCTTGAACGCCTGGCACCCTAAGCAGTCTACCGCTCGAGATAGCCCGCCGCAGCGGCCTCCAGCCATTGCGGCAAGTCTCGACGCTTGATCTTTTGCGCCTGAGCGTTCGCCAGTTGCTGGAGCATGAACGCTTTTTTGCGTTCGTCATTCCCGGCTAACGCCAGTGCCAGGTCGCGGTCCATCCAGCGTTTGATCCGTACGTACAGCCAATAGTGGAAGTACAGACCGGCAACGGTCGTCACGACGATGATAAAGTAATCCATGAAAATCCTCGGGCAGCGGCGCAGATTGCCGAAATGGTCGCTACTGTGTGATGAAAATCGCGCACAGGCCCTGTACCGGAACTGAATGAAATCATTTTTATCCGGGCGATGCCGTGACAGGCGCCAAGCTGCGGAGTTTAATGAATACCTGTCCTTTGGAGTTGATGCTATGCGTAAGTCTGTTCTGCTGGTTGCTTCCTTTTCCACGATGGCGATGTTGCTCACTGGTTGCCAATCGAGCCTGACCGGTGACTCCTACTCCCGTGACGAAGCGCGTCGCGTGCAGACGGTTCGCATGGGTACGATCGAAGCATTGCGCCCGGTAAAAATCGAAGGCACCAAAACCCCGATCGGCGGCCTCGCCGGCGCAGCCGTTGGCGGTGTTGGTGGCAGTGCCATCGGTGGCGGTCGCGGCAGTATCGTTGCAGCGGTCATCGGTGCAGTTGCCGGTGGCCTGGTGGGTTCGGCGGCCGAAGAAGGCCTGACCCGCACCCAAGGCGTGGAAATCACCGTCCGCGAAGACGACGGCAGCATGCGTGCCTACGTGCAACAGGTTCAGGAAAACGAAGTGTTCCGCGTGGGTGAACGTGTTCGAATCGCAACAGTTGACGGCACGAGCCGCGTTACGCACTAAGCGTAATCGGGTAAAAGAAAACCCCGATCAGGTAACTGGTCGGGGTTTTTTATGAACGTGCCTTAACACTCAGGGCTATGCGCTCTGAGGATCACGCTTGCGACTCGCCATTGCCGTGACCGCATAACCGATCAGAGCCGCCAGAATCGAACCGGTCAAAATTCCCATGCGGTCCATACCGGCGTAGTCGCTGACGCCCGGCTCGAAGGCCAGGGAACCGACGAAAAGGCTCATGGTGAAACCGATCCCGCAGAGAATCGCCACACCCAGCACCTGGCCCCAATTGGCGCCTTGGGGCAGGGCGGCGATGCCGATTTTTACCGCCAGCCAGGTCAGGCCGAACACGCCGACGGTCTTGCCCAGCAGCAGGCCGATGGCGATGCCCATTGGCACATCGTGGGTGAAGTTTTCGGCGGTAACGCCGCTCAGGGAAAGCCCCGCATTGGCGAAGGCGAACAACGGCAGGATGCCGTAGGCCACCCAAGGGTGCAGGGCGTGTTCGAGCGTCAGCAGTGGCGAAGGCTCGGCGTTTTTTGTGCGCAGCGGAATGCAGAAGGCCAGGGTGACACCGGCCAGCGTGGCGTGCACGCCGCTCTTGAGTACGCAGACCCAGAGGATCAGACCAATAATCATGTACGGCCCGAGCTTGACCACCCCGAGCCGGTTCATGCCGATCAGCGCCGCGATGCAGGCCGCTGCCAGTGCCAGCGACAGGGTCGACAGTGCGCCGGAGTAGAAAATCGCAATGATGATGATTGCACCGAGGTCATCTATGATGGCCAGGGTCATGAGGAACAATTTCAGCGACACCGGAACCCGTTTGCCCAACAGCGCCAGCACGCCAAGGGCGAAGGCGATGTCGGTGGCGGTCGGGATCGCCCAACCGCTGAGGGCTGGCGGGTTGTCGCGGTTGAGAAACCAGTAGATCAGCGCCGGTACGACCATGCCGCCAATTGCTGCCGCGCCGGGCAGGACGATCTGTGACGGCTTGGACAGTTGACCGTCGAGGACTTCGCGCTTCACTTCCAGGCCGATCAGCAGGAAGAACAGCGCCATCAGGCCATCGTTGATCCACAGCAGCAACGGTTTGGCGATTTTCAGCGCGCCGATCTGGGCCACCACGGGGGTTTCCAACAGGCCGTTGTAAAGCCATGACAGCGGCGAATTGTTGATGATCAAAGCCAGAACGGCAGCGGCGATCAATAACAGACCGCTGGCAGCTTCCAACTGAAAGAAACGCGTGAAAGTGCTACGCAGAGGCAAGGTTGCTCTCCATCTGTGAATTCAAAAGGTGTTACACCCTAACAATTCCCGTTAGTTGTTAAAACAAAAGTTATATTCTTTTTTGTTATATGTCGTTACAAGGCACTCCCGTGCTGAGGACTGAGCCTAGCAGTTGCCCGACGTATTGGAGCGCAGCTGTATCTGTGCTGAATGTAGGTTTTTTCCTAAGCTTGCTGGTTGAGCCCTGTTGCAAGGCCAATTCCTGCCCGATACAACGAGAAAACCACCATGAGCGACAACCGACAGTGGGCCCGCGAAGCCATCCGGATCATTGAAGCCGACTTTCAGCGCAGCGCCGATACCCATCTGATCCCTTTGCCGCTGCCGGGTTTTCCGGGCATCGAGTTGTACTTCAAGGATGAATCCAGTCATCCCACCGGCAGCCTCAAGCACCGGCTGGCGCGATCGCTGTTCCTGTATGCGCTGTGTAACGGCTGGCTCAAGCCCGGGGCACCGGTCATCGAAGCCTCCAGCGGTTCGACGGCGATTTCCGAAGCGTACTTTGCGCGCATGCTGGGCTTGCCGTTCATTGCAGTAATGCCCGCGACCACTTCCAGGGAAAAGATCGCGCAGATCGCCTTCTATGGTGGCCAAAGCCATCTGGTTGACGATCCGACGCAGATCTACGCCGAATCAGAGCGACTGGCGCGCGAGCACGACGGGCACTTCCTCGATCAGTTCACCTACGCCGAGCGCGCGACCGACTGGCGGGCGAACAACAACATTGCCGAATCGATTTTTCAACAAATGCGCTTCGAGCAGCACCCGGAACCGAGCTGGCTGATTTCCAGTCCTGGCACCGGGGGAACCACTGCCACCCTGGGCCGCTATGTTCGCTATCGCCAGCATTGCACCCGGGTGTTGTGCGCCGATGCCGAGCGCTCGGTATTTTTCGATTACTACCAGACCGGCGATGCCAGCCTGCGCCTGGACCACGGTTCGCGGATCGAAGGTATTGGCCGGCCACGGGTAGAAGCATCGTTCCTGCCCAAGGTCATTGATGCAATGGTCAAGGTGCCGGATGCACTGTCGCTGGCGGCGATGCATTACCTGGCCGAGCGGTTGGGGCGGCATGTCGGCGGGTCGAGCGGCACTAACCTGATCGGCGCGTTGATGGCTGCGCAGCATATGAAGGCGGCAGGGGAGTCGGGGTCGATGGTGGCGATTCTGTGTGACAGTGGCGAGCGTTATGCCGACACCTATTACGATCAGAAATGGCTCAAGGACCAAGGGTATGAGTTGAGCGGATTGAAGGCGGCGGTTGCCGCCAGTGCGGAGCGAGGTGAACCGCTGCCGGCGAGCGTGTTACGCGCCAATATTTAGCCTCGCTCCTACAGATAATGCTGTTCACTTAAGGGAAGAACACTGTACCCGTGGCGAGGGAGCTTGTCGGATCGCCGCACCGTCCCGCTGGGGCGCGAAGCGGCCCTAAAAAGGACTGCTGCGCAGCCCGGCGGGACGGTGCGGCGATCCGACAAGCTTCCTCGCCACGGGTACAGTGTTTGTTTCAAAGATTTCGTATCAGGCCTCCAGGCCCAGGATATCCCGCGCCACTGCCTCGGCAATGCGAATCCCGTCCACACCGGCCGACAGAATCCCGCCCGCATAACCTGCGCCTTCGCCCGCCGGGAACAGGCCTTTCACGTTCAGGCTCTGCATCGACTCATTGCGGGTAATACGCAGCGGCGACGAGGTGCGGGTCTCGATGCCGGTCAACACGGCATCGTGCAGCGAGTAACCGCGAATTTGTTTCTCGAACGCTGGCAGTGCTTCGCGAATGGCCTCAATGGCGAAGTCCGGTAATGCCAGGGCCAGATCGCCCAACGCAACACCCGGTTTGTAGGACGGTTCAACGCTACCCAGTTCGGTGGACGGCTTGCCCGCAATAAAGTCGCCGACCAGTTGCGCTGGCGCTTCGTAATTGCTGCCGCCCAATACAAAAGCGTGGGATTCCAGACGCTCCTGCAACTCGATCCCGGCCAGCGGGCCGCCCGGGTAATCGACTTCCGGCGTAATGCCGACGACGATCCCGGAGTTGGCATTGCGTTCGTTGCGCGAGTACTGGCTCATGCCATTGGTGACCACGCGGTTCGGCTCGGAAGTCGCCGCCACCACCGTGCCGCCCGGGCACATGCAGAAGCTGTAGACCGAACGGCCATTCTTGGCGTGGTGCACCAGTTTGTAGTCGGCGGCGCCAAGCTTCGGGTGGCCGGCGTACTTGCCCAGGCGCGCGCGGTCGATCAGCGATTGCGGATGCTCAATACGGAAACCCACCGAGAACGGTTTGGCTTCCATGTACACGCCGCGATCGTGGAGCATGCGGAAGGTATCGCGGGCACTGTGGCCGAGGGCCAGGATCACGTGTTTGGAATGAATCTGTTCGCCGCCATCGAGTTCTACGCCGACCAGTTGGCCGTCTTCGATCAGCACGTCGGTAACCCGCTGCTGGAATCGAACTTCGCCGCCCAATGCACGAATCTGCTCACGCATGTTTTCCACGACACCGGTCAGACGGAACGTACCGATGTGCGGCTTGCTGACGTAAAGGATTTCTTCCGGCGCGCCGGCCTTGACGAATTCGTGCAGGACTTTGCGACCGAGGAATTTCGGGTCCTTGATCTGGCTGTAGAGCTTGCCGTCGGAGAACGTCCCCGCGCCGCCTTCGCCGAACTGCACGTTGGACTCAGGGTTGAGCACGCTTTTGCGCCACAGGCCCCAGGTGTCCTTGGTGCGCTGGCGCACTTCGGTGCCGCGTTCGAGAATGATCGGCTTGAAGCCCATTTGCGCAAGCAGCAGGCCGGCGAAAATCCCGCACGGGCCGAAACCGACGACGATCGGGCGCACGCTCAGGTCGGCCGGCGCCTGGCCAACCTCTTTGTAGCTGACATCCGGTGCCACGTTGACGTTACGGTCATCGGCGAACTTGTGCAGCACCGCCGCCTCATCGCGAACGTTGAGGTCGATGGTGTAGATGAAGCACAATTCGGAGGACTTTTTGCGCGCATCGTAGCTGCGCTTGAACAAGGTGAAATCGAGCAAATCATCGCTGGCAAGGCCTAAGCGCTGCACGATGGCAGGGCGCAGGTCTTCTTCGGGATGGTCGATCGGCAACTTGAGTTCGGTGATTCGTAACATGGCGGGATCCGGTTCGCGGGGCGCACAACTGCGCCAGGGCGTTTGAAACCGGCGATTATAAGCTCCAAAAGCCCGGTCCCGTGAGGCTTAAACGATCAGTCGTCGCGCGAGCCGCCGAAATACCCGCAACCGCGCTGCACCTGACCATCGACGCGCAGTTCGGCGCTCATGTGTTGAATGCTGCCAGTGCTGCTGTCGACGCAGCGTTGCGGCGCGACCCACAATTCGATGTGCTGGTTATTGGCTTCGGTGCTGAGGTTGAAGCGGCCATCGCCCAATTGCTCTTCAACGTAAGGCACTGCCAATGGCGGCTGGCCGGCGCGGTCGATGACCATGCCCTTGCCGCTGACTTTCACGTTCCACTCCGGGGTGTGACCGGCGGCGCGCAGAATCAGCAATTTGAAATTGGCATCCTCGCATGCATTGCCCGAGCGCTCGACGCGGTACAACTGCTGCAGGTCGAGCTGGCCATCGCCATCACCCGCAACGATCCGCCCCCGCACATCGGCGAACAGCTTGCCTTTGGCATCGGCCAGCGTAGCGGCCTGTTGCAATACGCTGGTGCCGCCCGTGTCGTTGACCACATAACGCCGCTGCTCACCGCACGGCTGGAACAACAGCTTGCCGTCGGCTGCACTCAACTGGCCTTGCATGCGGGTCTGGCCGACGTGGGTAGCACTCTCACGCTGGCCATCGAACAATTGGCAAGCGGCGAATAGAGGAAGCAGGGCAACGAGAACTAAGGAACGGGCAGCACGCATCTTGGGGTCTCCTGACAAGTGCCGCCACGTTACTCAGGCTGACCGTTCATCACAAGACTGGAATTTGTCTGCGGCAAATCTGAGGTCGATTTATCGGCAACAACTTGAGGTAAATCCAAAGCCGAATACCAGGATGCCAACGGTAAGCTGTCACTTTTTTGCAGGGGGCGGATGTGAAGAAGGCAGTGGGCTGGAAGATCGGGTTGTTGTTGCCGGTGATGATGGGGGCGGCCACGGCCAGTCAGGCTGCCGAGATCAATTTGTCTTCGGCAACCGATTTCACCCGGATGGATGTGCTGTTGAAGGATGACGACAGACTTCAATCGACGTTTGAAATGAATGTCACGCTCAGTCCTGAAGCCACCGAGAGAATGCAGAACATTTCTCGTGCTTCCCTGGGCCAACAATTGACGCTGTCGATCAATGGCTGGAAGGTCTCTACCGCGACAGTGCAAACGGTCCTGGGCTCACAGTTCAGGGTTTCCATCCCGAAAGCCGTGGCCAAAGACCTTTTGCCCACATTGGTCGATTGAGCTTGAACCGGGTCAGCCCACGTGAAAGGTCTGGCCGGTTTGCAGGCCTTCCACGCTTTTGGCGTAGGCCAATGCCACATCCGCTGCCGGAACCGGTTTGAAGCCACGGAAGTACGGGGCGTATTTGCCCATGGCTTCGACCAGCACGTTCGGACTGATCGAGTTCACGCGCAGGCCACGTGGCAGTTCGATAGCGGCGGCGCGGACGAAGCTGTCCAGCGCACCGTTGACCAGCGCTGCCGAGGCACCACTGCGAATCGGATCGTGGCTGAGCACACCCGTGGTGAAGGTGAACGAGGCGCCGTCATTGGCGAACTCGCGGCCGATCAGCAGCAGGTTGACCTGGCCCATCAACTTGTCTTTCAGGCCCAGGGCGAAACTTTCCTCACTCATTTCTGCCAGTGGTGCGAAGGTCACGTTGCCGGCGGCGCAGATCAGCGCATCGAATTTTCCGGTCTGCTCGAACAGTTTGCGAATCGAAGCACCGTCACTGATATCCACCTGAAAATCGCCGCTGTTGCGGCCGATGCGCACGATCTCGTGGCGCTGGGACAGCTCCTTGTCGACTGCCGAACCAATGGTGCCGCCTGCGCCGATCAAAAGAATTTTCATGGGTACTGATCCTCAAGTGGATTGAATGAGTGCTCAGTCTAGAGTGGTTTTTTATCTGGATAAGCGCACTAATAGGCAACCTTTGGTTTTCAATTGGAAACAATCAATGAGTGAGATGGATGATCTGGCGGCGTTCGCGGTATTGGTAGAAGCGGGCAGTTTTACCTTGGCTGCGCAGCAACTGGGTTGCAGCAAGGGCCAATTGTCCAAACGCATCAGTCAATTGGAGGCGCAGTTCTCTGTGGTTTTGTTGCAGCGCACCACGCGGCGCTTGAGCCTGACAGCTGCCGGCGCGGCGTTGTTGCCGCAGGCGCAGGCACTGGTGACCCAGGTCGAGCGCGCACGCCAGGCCCTGGCGCGGTTGAAGGACGACATGGCCGGCCCGGTGCGCATGACGGTGCCGGTGTCGTTGGGGGAAACCTTCTTTGATGGGTTGCTGTTGGAGTTTTCGGCCAAATACCCCGAAGTGCAGATCGAACTGGAGCTCAACAACAATTACCGTGACTTGTCTCGCGATGGCTTCGATCTGGCGATCCGCGCCGACGTGGCCATCGACCAGCGGCTGGTGGCACGTCCGCTGCTGGCCTGGCATGAAATGACCTGTGCCAGCCCGGCCTATCTGGAGCAATACGGCGAACCGCAGACCCCCCAGGCACTGGCCGAACATCGTTGCCTGCTCAACAGCCATTACAGTGGTCGTGAAGAATGGTTGTATCACCAACAGCACGAACTGTTGCGAGTGCGGGTTTCGGGGCCGTTTGCCAGCAATCATTACAGCCTGTTGAAGAAAGCCGTACTCACAGGCGCCGGCATTGCGCGCCTGCCGTCCTACTTGCTGTCGGCGGAATTGGCTGACGGCCGTTTGCATTGGCTTTTGCGTGATTATCAGACACGAATTATGCCGATGTATCTGGTGCATCCGTATCAGGGCGGATTGCCAAAGCGTACGCAGGTGTTGGCGGACTATTTGATTGGCTGGTTCAAGCGCAGCGGTGAAGCGCTGGATCGACTTCGCTAGTCGATGACTGTCGATGATCGTTCCCACGCTCTGCGTGGGAATACCTCGCCGGACGCTCTGCGTCCGCTTGGGACGCGGAGCGTCCCGGGCTGCATTCCCACGCAGAGCGTGGGAACGATCGGTAAAGGGAGTTTGGCAGGATAAGAAAAACGGCCCGAAGGCCGTTTTCTGTTTACCGCTGAAGTTAGCCGCCGAGGTACGCTTCGCGCACTTTCGGGTCAGTCAGCAGCGCTTCACCAGTGCCTTGCATCACTACCCGGCCGTTCTCGAGAACGTAGGCGCGGTCAGCGATTTTCAGCGCCTGGTTGGCGTTTTGCTCGACCAGAAACACCGTCACGCCGTCCTTGCGCAGCTGTTCGATGATGTCGAAGATCTGCTGGATGATGATCGGGGCCAGGCCCAGCGATGGCTCGTCGAGCAGCAGCAGCTTGGGCTTGCTCATCAGCGCACGGCCGATGGCGAGCATTTGCTGTTCGCCGCCGGACATGGTGCCGCCGCGCTGGCTGAAGCGTTCTTTCAGGCGTGGGAAAAGTCCGAGGACCTTGTCCATTTGCTCCTGGTAGTCGCCCTTGGCGGTGAAGAACCCGCCCATGGACAGGTTCTCTTCGACGGTCAGACGAGAAAACACCCGACGACCTTCCGGCACCACGGCAATGCTCTTGCGCATGATCTGCGAGGAGTCCTGGCCGACCAGTTCTTCACCCATGTAGCGGATGCTGCCGCTGTGGGCGCGCGGTGAACCGCACAGGGTCATCAGCAACGTGGACTTGCCGGCACCGTTGGCGCCGATCAGGGTCACGATTTCGCCCTGGCGGACTTCGACGTTGACGCTGTGCAGGGCCTGGATCTTGCCGTAGAAGGTGGAAACGTTTTCGAACTGCAGCATTTACGCTTCCCCCAGGTAGGCTTTGATCACTTCAGGATTGTCGCGGATCTGTTCCGGCGTACCGTCGGCCAGAGGGGTACCCTGGTTGATCACGACGATGTGGTCGGAAATGCTCATGACCAGTTTCATGTCGTGTTCGATCAGCAGCACGGTGACATTGTGCTCTTCACGCAACACGCTGATCAGCGCCTTCAGGTCTTCGGTTTCCTTTGGGTTCAGGCCGGCGGCCGGTTCGTCGAGCATGAGGATCCGCGGGCGGGTCATCATGCAGCGGGCGATTTCCAGGCGACGTTGCTGACCGTAGGCCAGGGTGCCGGCCGGACGGTTGGCGAACTCTTTCAGGTTGACCTTTTCCAGCCAGTACTCGGCGAAGTCCATGGCCTCGCGTTCGCTCTTGCGGAACGACGGGGTCTTGAACAGGCCCGACAGGAAGTTGGTGTTCAGGTGACGGTGCTGGGCGATCAAGAGGTTCTCGACCGCGGTCATGTCCTTGAACAACCGCACGTTCTGGAAAGTACGCACCACGCCTTTGAGGGCGATCTTGTGACCCGGCAGGCCTTCGATCGGCTCGCCGTCCAGCAGGATGCTGCCACCGCTCGGCTTGTAGAAGCCGGTCAGGCAGTTGAACACGGTGGTCTTGCCGGCGCCGTTGGGGCCGATCAGGGCAACCACTTGTTTCTCTTTCACGCTCAAGGCCACGCCATTGACCGCCAGCAAGCCGCCGAAGCGCATGCTCAGGTTTTCTACTTTAAGGATCTCGCGGCTCATTTGCGCAGCTCCATGTGAGGACGTTGCATGGGCAGCAGACCCTGAGGGCGCCAGATCATCATCAGTACCATCAAGGCACCGAACATCAACATGCGGTATTCACTGAACTCACGCATCATTTCCGGCAACAGGATCATCACCACGGCAGCGAGGATGACGCCCAGCTGCGAGCCCATGCCACCGAGCACCACGATGGCGAGGATGATCGCCGACTCGATGAAGGTGAAGGATTCCGGCGTTACCAGGCCCTGACGGGCAGCGAAGAAGCTGCCGGCAAAACCGGCGAATGCTGCGCCGAGAGTGAACGCGGAAAGCTTGATCACCGTCGGGTTCAGACCGAGCGCACGGCAGGCGATTTCGTCTTCGCGCAACGCTTCCCAGGCACGGCCCAGAGGCATGCGCAGCAAGCGGTTGATGACGAACAGTGCAGCCAGTGCCAGGAACAGCGCGACCAGGTAGAGGAAAATCACCTTATTGATCGAGTTGTATTCCAGACCGAAGTACTCGTGGAAGGTTTGCAGACCCTCCGCGGCTTTACGTTCGAAGGTCAGGCCGAAGAACGTTGGCTTCTCGATGTTGCTGATGCCGTTCGGGCCGCCGGTGATATCGGTCAGGTTACGCAGGAACAGACGGATGATTTCACCAAAGCCCAGAGTCACGATCGCCAGGTAGTCGCCGCGCAAGCGCAGTACCGGGAAACCGAGCAGGAAGCCGAAGGTGGCCGCCATCAGGCCGGCAATCGGCAGGCAGATCCAGAAACTCAGACCGTAGTAGTGCGACAGCAGCGCGTAGCTGTAGGCGCCGACGGCATAGAAACCGACGTATCCGAGGTCGAGCAGGCCAGCCAGGCCGACCACGATGTTCAGGCCGAGACCGAGCATCACGTAGATCAACACCAGCGTGGCGATATCCACCGCACCGCGGGAGCCGAAGAACGGCCAGACCAGTGCACCGGCGATCAACGCAATGATGATCCAGCGCTGGGTGGTCGGCAGGGTCAGGAAGTTGCTGGCCTTGGCCGGAATCAGCGGCATGCTTGGCGAAGAACGCCAGGCCGAACTGATCTGCTGGTCGAACAGCACACGCAGGAACATCAGCACCGAACACACGGCGATGGTGATCAGGGTAGCGGTGCTGGTGCCATGCACTTCGAGGTTGATGCCGACGATGGTCAGCTTCAGACCGAGTACCGGATAGGCCACGGCCCACACCAGCAAGGCGCTGAACAGCGCCTGTTTAAGATTCCTAGTCATACCTTCTCAACCTCCGGACGGCCCAGCAGGCCGGTTGGCCGGAACAACAGCACCAGAACCAGCAGGCCGAACGCCACGACGTCCTTGTACTGGTCGCCGAAGATATCGGCACCAAAGGCTTCCGCCACACCCAACACGAGCCCGCCGAGCATGGCGCCCGGAATGCTGCCGATACCGCCCAGTACCGCTGCGGTAAAGGCCTTGAGGCCGACCAGGAAACCGGCGTTCGGGTTGATCACGCCGTATTGCATGCTCAGCAGCACGGCGGCGATGGCCGCCAGCGCGGCACCGATGACGAAGGTCAGGGCGATGATGTTGTTGGTGTTGATACCCAGCAGGTTGGCCATCTTGATGTCTTCGGCGCAGGCGCGGCAGGCGCGGCCCAGGCGAGAGCGGGAGATGAACAGGGTCAGGCCGAGCATGGCGACCAGGGTCACCACGAACACCACGATTTGCATGTAGGAAATCAGCACTTCATGTGCGCCACCTGGCCCGAAGGCAAAGTTGCCCGGAATCAGGTTGGGGATGGATTTGTCCTTGGAGTCTTGCGCCAGCAGAACCGTGTTCTGCAGGAAGATCGACATACCGATGGCGGAGATCAGCGGGATCAGACGGTTGCTGCCGCGCAAGGGGCGGTAGGCGATCCGTTCGATGCTGTAACCGTAGGCACTGGTCACCACGATGGTGGCGATGAAAGCGGCGGTCATCAACAGCGGAACACTGTCGAGTCCCATCATGGCCAGCCCGGCGATGGCGATGAACGCCACGTAGGAACCGATCATGTACACCTCGCCGTGGGCGAAGTTGATCATTCCAATGATGCCGTAAACCATCGTATAGCCGATGGCGATCAGGGCATACGTGCTGCCAATGGTCAGGCCATTAACCAGCTGTTGGAAGAAGTGATAGATGTCAGGCATTACAGCGCTCCTAAAAACCTGATACGCATTTCACTGGTGGAGTCATTTTCCCGCCCGAGCCCCGTGGATCTGCATCCACTTCGAATTCGGGGTTTGCCAGCGAACCGCTGATGACGGTTTTGAGATTTTCAGGTGGGGAGACTGGCGGATCACGCCAGCGCGGCCCAGATACATTCGTAAAACAAAGCCCACGGCACGCCGTGGGCTTTGTTGGCAGTCAGTCAGGCAGCGCCTTACTGAGGCTTGGCTTCAGTTTTTGGTTTGCCGAAGTGCCACTCGTAAACCACGAATTTGAAGTCTTTCAGGTCGCCTTTCTCGTCGAAGCTCAGGTCGCCGGTAGGGGTCTTGAAGGTGCCTTTGTGGATGGCTTCAGCCACTTTGGCGGAGTCTTCGGACTTGGCAGCCTTGATACCGTCGGCAATCACGGTCACAGCCGAGTAGGCCGGGAACACGAATGGACCGCTCGGGTCTTCTTTCTTGGCTTTGAACGCATCAGCCAGGGCAACGTTGGCCGGATCCTGGTCGAAGGATTTCGGCAGGGTCACCAGCAGGCCTTCGGAAGCGTCTTTGGCGATCTGCGAAATGGAGTCGTTACCCACGCCTTCCGGACCCATGAACTTGGCTTTCAGGCCTTTTTCCTGGGATTGACGCAGGATCAGGCCCAGCTCCGGGTGGTAGCCGCCGTAGTAGACGAAGTCGACGTTGGCTTGCTTGAGCTTGGCGATCATCGAAGAGAAGTCCTTGTCGCCGGCGTTGACGCCTTCGAACACGGCGACTTTCACGCCTTTCTTCTCAAGAGTGGTTTTGACGGCGGTGGCGATGCCTTCACCGTATTGCTGTTTGTCGTGCAAAACAGCAACGATCTTCGGTTTGACGTAGTCGGCGATGTAGTTACCGGCGGCAGGGCCCTGGGCGCTGTCCAGACCGATGGTACGGAAGACCATTTTGTAACCACGGGCGGTGATGTCCGGGCTGGTGGCAGCCGGGGTGATCATGATCACGCCTTCGTCTTCGTAGATGTCCGAAGCCGGTTGAGTGGAGCTGGAGCACAGGTGACCCACCACGAACTTGACGCCGTCGTTGACGACTTTGTTCGCTACGGCCACGGCTTGTTTTGGATCACAGGCGTCATCGTATTCAACGGCTTCGAGTTTCTTGCCGTCTACGCCGCCTTTGGCGTTGATCTGTTCGATGGCCATTTTGGCGCCACTGAACTGCATGTCGCCGTATTGGGCTACAGGGCCGGTCTTGGGGCCGGCGATGCCGATCTTGATGGTGTCAGCTGCGAACGAATGGCTGGCAACCCCGGCCAGAACCATAGCGGCAAACAGTTTGGAAATCTGCTTAGTAGCCTTAGTCATAGTGCTCCACTCTTACTGTTGTAGTTTTTATAGTCCTGGCGCCGTTGGCAGCAGAACCGGGTCAGATATCTACGACATCCCCCGGAAATGCCCTCCGGCAACTGTACCGGTACAGTGTAGAGCGCCGATTGTCAGCCTGGGAAGCTGGCGCCAGGGGGCAAAACTTGGGGGTGTCGCCATTTTGAAAGAAAAAGACAGAATTGCGGCGGGGCGTTGAAAGGCTTATAGCCAGATTCCGTGCATTCCTTGGCCTTCCTGCTCTTTTCGTTCAGTGACACAAATTGCATCTGGGTTTTTCTGCCAGACCACCGACGTTATCATTGCGTCGATTTCTTTTCCGGACCGGACCCATGACTGAAGAACCTAGCACCCTCTATGCCAAACTGCTTGGTGAAACCGCATCTATTACCTGGAAGGAACTGGAGCCGTTCTTTGCCAAGGGTGCCCTATTATGGGTCGACGCGAGCCTGGATCTGATCGCCGCGGCAGAGGCCGTAGCGAGTGATGAAGGCGAGAAAGTGGCTGCCTGGCTGGCCGAAGACCAGCTCGCCAAGCTGTCTGAAACGCGGGCGCTGGATCTTTTTGAACGTGATCCGCAGCTGTGGGCGGTGGTGGTTTCGCCGTGGATTATGATTCAGGAAAGGGCGCAGTCCTGATAGTGCGCACCTTTATGGTGCGCGGTGTGACCGCCCGAAAGTGTGTAGCCGAGTAGCGTGATGGCAGGTTGCCGTAGAGAAAGGCCACAGCCTCACGGTGACGTAAACGTAACGGGAACAGTTGAGAGAGCAGCCTGAGGGCTGCTTAATTGTTTCTGGATGTTGGAAAGTGGTGAATTGTGATCGTTCCCACGCTCTGCGTGGGAACGCAGCCAGGGACGCTCCGCGTCCCAAGCGGACGCAGAGCGTCCGATGAGGCATTCCCACGCGGAGCATGGGAACGATCTGGAGACGCTTAGTAGGCGGTTTTACCCGTATGGTTATTCAACGAAATAACCTTGGTCTTGCCTATGCGATGACGGTAGATCTCGCGCAGGTACTTGATTGCCTTCTTCACGCAATCCCGGGACAGGCGGATATCGTTGATCGAAACGAACTTGTCCTTGTCGTTGATCAGCTCGCGGTATTTCTTCTCGTACATCGGTTTGATCGCGTACCAGTTGGTATCGAGGATCTTCGCCGGGTTTTCAAATTCGTTGAGCAGGTCGTCGATCCGCCCCTCGTCGAAGTCTTCCTGAATGATGAAGTCGAGAATCGAGTTATCCAGCGTCTCGTCGAAACGGTACGGATTCTTCGCGAAGCAGCGCTTGATGAACGCCACGATCAGTGTGAGGAAGTCGTCCGACAGGCACGGGCTCTTGGCGATCAGGGTGGTCAGCGACAGGTTGGCCGAGGCGCCGATCACCAGCGCGTAACGCTTGAGCGTGGTGTTGGGGAACAGGCTGTTGAGGTGGGTCTTCAACCGGTTCAGGTCCATGTAGGACAGCTTGTAGTCTTTGGGCAATGAAACAATCGACACCACCGACGAGCAATTCTTGAAGAAGTGCAGGTCGTGCAACGCGGCCGCGTCATAACCCGAATTCTTGTACTGCTCCAGCGATGCGCGATAACGCTTGGACTCGATCGGCAACAGACTGATGCCTTCGATGGCCTGGGTGACTTTGTTGAAGTGCGGCAGGTCGATCGAGCGGAAGAACAGGTCGTCGATGTTCAGGCGCTGCGGCTCTTTCTCGAAGACCTTGAATTTGTCGCTGCTTGGCGGCGGGGTTTCCGGCACCACGGATTCGGCATAGGCAATCGCCACGGGGCCGGCCAGGCTCATGAACAGGTCGTTGGCGTCCAGGCGGATGGTTTCGCCGATGTCGATGCCGGCGCGGCGGAAATAGTTCTGATCGTAGTCAGTCGTAACCGCCTGCGCTGTCAGAATGTTGAAGATCTGCTGCGAAATGTATTGATTGGCGTGCTTTTCCATCGCATTGACATCAATGTTCTGGATGTTGCCGTCATCGTTTTCCTCGGCATAACGCATGATGTCGTTGGAGATCAGCATCATTGCGTTCCATGGGCGGATACGGCCCATGACGCTGGCTTCGCTGCTGTCTTCGTTGGCGAAGTTGTAGGAGAAGTCCCACTCTTCCGACAGGTATTTGCACAGCAGGCGCCCGGCGTTGATGTGCAGCGCCTCGGACATTTCGCTGCGATGATCGGAAATGTTCGGCAGTACGCAGATGCCGCTGGTGAAGATCGGTTCGAAGACGAAGGAGTGGCCGCTCTTGCTGTCGTGCTCGTCCATCGGTTTGGTGTCGAACGTCTTGTTCATGTACGAGTGCTGCTGGGCCAGGCCGAATTCCGAGGCCATGCCCGAACCGGTACCGCCGCCAGCACTGAAGATCGAGAAATACAGGCGCGACTGGTTGGCCTTGATGCCACAGCTGTCGATCAGGTACGAGTGAATCATTTTCCAGTCAGGGCTGGAGAAACGCTGGGTGTCCTTGTTCAGGATGATCTTGGCCAGGTACTGGCCGAGAATCGGCGCGTTACCGGCGCCACCGGCATGGACTTCCGACAAGTCCATGATTTTCATTTTGCTGTAATCGCGCAGGAAGCCGCTTTTTTCGCCTTTGCGCGAGAAGCGGATGCGACCGGCGATGTCTTTGTCCAGGTCGCCGAGCATCACCAGTGGCTCGACCAGAAATACCGGCTTGGTGTTTTTGTTCTGGCCCAGGCGCAGGTTGTTGCGGATCCACTGGGCCGGACTGTAGCCCTTTTCGGCAAAACGTTTGTCCGGCGACAGGCGATCTTCGCTGTTGAATTCGTTGAGGTAGAACTTGCGGGCGTTGTACACCAGCTCCGCGACATCCAGCGCAATGTTCGAACCGCAGCGGCCCAGGCCGATCAGGCACACCGACGGGAATTCCTGATCGCTGTACTGTTCGTTGTCGCCTTCCAGGTGGGGCGGACGCGGGAACACCATGTCGCGCAGGCCGTCGAGGTTGTCGAGGATACGGTCGGTATTGGTTTCGGTGAAGTACAGGTATTGCTGGCTCGCCAGCGGGCGCGATGGCGGCAATGGCTTCGACGGTGCGGGGCTGTTCGCCGCCGGGCTCAGCGTCAGGTCGGAAATCGCGGTGGCCGGGTTATTTTTAGAAGTCATTGTTCGCCATGTACCTGGGCTGGTTGGTCGGGCGACAGGCTGTCGTCAAACCGTCACGGAATAAGATCTCGCGTCTTTTATCAGCGCGTATTTGGCCCAAGCGTCAGTGCCGTGGCCTGAACGTCGCTCGGGGGAATCCTTTCCTAAGTCATGATAAATCGGCCAAGATTTGGCGATCTTTAATCAAAAGGAGGCAAAATGATGTCAATGCTACCTTCGCTGGGTTTTGCCGGAATTGGCTTGATGGGGTTGCCGATGTGCCAGCGATTGCTCGCGGCGGGTTACCCGCTGACGGTGTGGAATCGCAATCCGGCCAAGTGCGCGCCGCTGGTCGAGGCCGGGGCACGTCAGGTCGCGACCCCGGCCGAACTGTGTCAGCACGCCGACGTGGTGATGCTGTGCCTGGCGGACACGGCGGTGGTGCGCGAGGTGGTATTCGGCACCGCGGGAGTGATCGAGGGTGCGAAAAATGGCCAGTTGCTGGTGGACTTTTCCAGCCTGGAACCGACGGCAACGCGTGAAATGGCAGCTGAGCTCGTCAGCAAAACCGGCATGGGCTGGCTCGATGCGCCTGTGTCTGGCGGTGTCGTCGGGGCGCAGGCTGGCAGCCTGGCGATCATGGTCGGTGGCGACGGGGCGGCGCTTGAGCGGGTTAAACCGGTTTTGCTGAGCCTCGGCCAGCGCGTGACGCACATGGGGGCGGTCGGAGCCGGGCAAGTGACCAAGGCCTGTAATCAGATGATCGTTGCCTGCAACGCGCTGGTAATTGCCGAAGTGGTGGCCCTGGCAGAGCGTTCGGGTGTCGATGCCAATTTGATCGCCGAAGCGCTGGCCGGTGGCTTTGCCGATTCAAAGCCGCTGCAGATCCTGGCTCCTCAAATGGCCGACAGTCGTTTCGAACCGGTGAAGTGGCACGTGCGGACCTTGCTCAAGGACCTGGACACGGCGGTGAAGTTTTCCCGCGAACAGGGCTCGGCAACTCCGGTCAGCGGTCTGGCGGCGCAATTGATGCGCCTGCACGGCGCCCAGGGGAATCTGGAAAAAGACCCGTCTACATTAGTGCAGATGTACCGTGCACCAGACTCAGTGTCGTGACTGAGTAGGAGTGTTTGCGCTGATTGATTTCATTCAGCACCGGGAGCAATTCGGCGAGCGGTACCGGACGGCTGAGCAGGTAACCCTGAACGTAATCGCAACTGGCGCCTTCAAGAAACTGGTACTGCTCGAAGGTTTCCACGCCCTCGGTCACCACTTCCAGGTGCAGGGTGTGGGCCATGGCGATGATCGCCTGGACAATTTCCATGTCCTGAGTCGAGTTGGGAATGTCCTGGATGAACGAACGGTCGATTTTCAGAGTGTTCAACGGCAAGCGCTTGAGATACGCCAGGGACGAATAACCGGTGCCGAAATCATCGATCGACAGTGACACGCCGAGGGCGCGAATCTGCCGCAACAGCACCAGCGTATCGGCGATGTTGCCCATCAGTGCGTTCTCGGTCACTTCCAGTTCCAGCCGTTGCGGCGCGACCCCGGCGTCCCGCAGCGCCCGTTCGATTTCAGCAGACAACTCTTCGCGGGCCAGGCTCAAGGGCGAACAATTGACGGCGATCCTCAGCACCTCGCAGCCTTGCCGCGATAGCTCGCCCAGGTCTTCACACGCCTTGCGCAATACCCAATGGTCCAGTTCGGTGATCAGGCCGTTGGCTTCGGCAATGGTGATGAAACGGTCCGGGGCGAGGAAGCCGTGGGTCGGGTGTTGCCAGCGAATCAACGCTTCGAGTTTGCTGACCTGGCCGGTTTTCAGGTCGTAGATCGGTTGGTAATAGAGCATCAGGCCGGTGTCTTCACGCAGGGCGTAACGCAGTTCTTCTTCCAGTTGCAGTTCCAGCGTGGCGCGGGCCTTGAGGTTGGCGCTGAAAAAATTCAGACCGTTGCGACCGCTGCCCTTGGACTGATACAGCGCCAGGTCGGCGTTTTTCAACAGCTCTTCGCAGGATTTGCCGTCTTCCGGAAACACGCTGATGCCGATGCTGGTGGTCATCACCATGCGCCGTCCGGCAAGTTCAATGGGCTCTTTCATTTTTTGCATGATGCGCTGGGCCATGTGCCGCGCTTCTTCTCGATCATGCAGGTCGATGAGGATGCAGAACTCATCGCCACCGAAGCGCGCAACCACATCGGCGTGACTGCGTATGGAGCTTCTGATGTGCCCGGCAATGACCTTGAGCAACTCATCGCCGGCATCGTGGCCAAGGCTGTCGTTGATCCGCTTGAAGTGGTCGATATCGAGGAACAGGACCGCGAGCCTGCCGCCCTCGTGGGTTTTCTCGCTGAGTTTCTCGGCGAACAGCTGGTTGAAACCGCGACGGTTGATCAGGTTGGTCAATGGATCGTAGTGCGCCACCTGTTGCAGGGACATGCGCGCCTGGTCCAGTTGGCTGAGCAACGAGTTGACCCGTTGCAAATCGTGTTCCTTGTGTTGCAACTTTTTGTCCGCCAGCGCCGCGCTGATACTGCTACCGATGATCAGCAGCGTCATGATCGCTACGGTCAGGCCGAGTTGAAAGTGATTGTTTTCTCCGGGCTGAGCCAGGAGGCTGTCGCTGGGCAGCACCAGATTGAAGGCAGCCATGCCGGTGAAATGCATGCTGATGATCCCCGCCCCGAGTACCAGGCTGGCACCGTACTTGAGCAGTTGATGAAACGTCCCTGTTTCGTTGCGCAAGTAACTCGACAGCAACAGGGCCGCCATGCTGGCGCCGATAGCGATCACGATCGACAGGCCGAACAACAGCGGTTGATAGTAGGCCTGCGCCGGCGAACTCAGTGCAGACATGCCCACGTAATGCATGGCGGCGATGCCCAGGCCGACACCGATGGCTGACCTGAAACATTGCCAGAAGCTCAACTGCGCAAGGCTGAGGGTGTGCATCGCCAGCCACGAAGCGAGCAGGGCGATCAGCAGAGAGGCGAGGGTAATGGGCAACTGGTAGTGGATATCTATCGGTGCCTGGAACGCCAGCATGCCGATGAAGTGCATGGCCCAGATTCCGCCCGCGAGGCATCCGGCGCCGACCCAGCGCCAGAGTCGCTGTGACGCCTTCTTTTCTGCATGAGCCACCCGCTCGGCCATGTCCAGCGTGGCAAAACTGCCAGCACAGGCAACCAGATAAGCCAAAAGCACCAGAAAAGGGTCATGTATGCAGTTGAGTATGACCTGCCCACTCTCTGGCAGCTCGGTAATGAAATGCAGACCAAGCCACTCCATAGCATGCCCCATCGATTACTTCCTGGCTGGCGCAATCAACGCCAGCGAATGTCATGGAGTATAGAGGTCACATACGGAACGCAAGCGATAGTGGCACATTGTCCTGCAATCCTTTTGGAATGAACCCTAGATCGTTTGGAAATAAAATGTTGCACAGGCCGCGCCGGAGACGATGGCTGGGTATCAGCTTTACGAATAATTACAGACAGCGGTGGGGCGCCTGACTAGATTGCAGGTTCCGGGCTCGGATGCACTGGCAGTGAAGCCCCATAACAATAAAAGAGACGGACCCATGCAGAACTCGACCCAAGCGGCGAATGCCTGGCGCATTCTGTTCCTGCTGTTCCTGGCCAACCTGTTCAACTTTTTCGATCGCACCATTCCGGCCATCATCATCGAACCGATCCGCATGGAATGGCACCTCAGCGACTTTCAACTGGGGATCATCGGCACCGCGTTCACAATCGTCTACGCCATTGCCGGCCTGCCTCTGGGGCGAATGGCCGACACCGGCTCGCGCGCAAAACTGATGGGTTGGGGGCTGGCAGCCTGGAGCGGGCTGACGGCGGTCAACGGCATGGTGGGAAGTTTCTGGAGTTTCCTGATCGTGCGCATGGGCATCGGCATCGGCGAGGCCAGCTATGCGCCCGCGGCGAATTCGCTGATTGGCGATCTGTTCCCGGCTCACCGTCGGGCACGGGCCATGGGCATTTTCATGCTTGGCCTGCCCTTGGGCCTGCTCTTGGCGTTCTTCACCATCGGTGCGATGGTCAAGGCCTTCGACAGTTGGCGCGCACCGTTCTTCATTGCCGCCGTACCGGGACTGATCCTCGCCGTCTTCATGTTTTTCATCAAGGAGCCCAAGCGCGGCGCCGCGGAAACCGTGCAGGTTTCCCAGGAAAAGGTTGATCGGCCAATCCGTCGGGTGCTGGCGGTACCCACCTTCCTCTGGCTGGTCATGGCCGGGCTGTGCTTCAACTTCGCCACCTATGCCTGCAACTCGTTCCTGGTGCCGATGCTGCAGCGTTACTTCCTGATGCCATTGCAGGAAGCCGCAGTCGCGACCGGTGTCATCGTCGGCGTGACCGGTTTGTTCGGCCTGACGCTGGGGGGCTGGGTCGCCGACAAGATTCATCAGCGAATCGCCAATGGTCGCCTGCTGTTTGCGGCGTTCAGCCTGATCATCTCCACGGTCTGCACGGCGTGGGCGCTGCATTCGGGGCGGATCGAGATCGGTGTATTCGTGGCGGTATTCAGCCTGGGCTGGTTGTTTGCCTACAACTTCTATACCTGCGTGTACACGGCGATTCAGGACGTGGTCGAACCGCGTCTGCGGGCAACGGCAATGGCGCTGTTCTTTGCCGGGTTGTATCTGCTGGGCGGCGGGTTGGGGCCGGTGGTTGTCGGCGCACTGTCCGACCACTTCGCCCACACGGCGATGCTCGCCGCGGGCGCCGGGCAAATGACCGAAGCGTTCAAGGCCGTCGGCCTGCACGACGCGATGTACCTGATTCCGGTAGCGCTGTTTTTCACCATGGTGTTTCTGGTGTTGGCGTCGCGGTGTTTTGTGCGCGATGCCAAGCGGATGAAGGATGGATTGGGAGGGGTGGTTGTGCCTGAGGGGGCTGTGGCGACGGCATAAGATCCAAAAAAGAAGGCCCGCAGTATTGCTGTTCACTTAAGGACGACCACTGTACTTGTGGCGAGGGAGCTTGCTCCCGCTGGGGCGCGAAGCGGCCCTGAAGGGGGCTGCTGCGCAGCCCAGCGGGAGCAAGCTCCCTCGCCACAGGATGCTAACGTTCTCTTAAGTGAACAGCTTACGCAGTATTGCGGGCCTTTTTTTTTCAGCGTTGGAGCAGGGGACTTAACCCGCCACCAACACCCGGATCGCTTCCAGTCGCAGAGCCGCCTTGTCGAGCATCGCCAGGCCTTGCTCGCGTTGTTTGCGCAACGCAACCAGTTCGCTGTCACGCACGGTCGGGTTGACCGCTTGCAACGCGGTCAGGCGTGCCAGTTCTTCGTCGGTGTCGGCGGCCAGGCGGCGTTGTGCCTCTGCCACGCGCTCGGCATGACGCGGGAAGATTTTGTCTTCGCCGGCATTGATCCGCGGGGTCAGTTGATCGCGCTGGGCCTGGATGAACTTGTTGGCGCTGGCGCGCGGGACGCTTTCGAGTTGGTCGTTCAGGGTCTCGAACGACACCCGGGGCGACAGGTCGTTGCCATTGGCATCGAGCAGGCAGCGCAGTGCAGCGGGCGGCAGGTAGCGGCCCAGTTGCAACGAGCGCGGGGCGACCACTTCGCTGACGTAGAGCAGTTCCAGCAGTACCGTGCCAGGTTTGAGCGCCTTGTTCTTGATCAGCGCCACCGCGGTGTTGCCCATGGAGCCGGACAGCACCAGATCCATGCCACCCTGGACCATCGGGTGTTCCCAGGTGATGAACTGCATGTCTTCGCGGGACAACGCCTGATTGCGGTCGTATGTGATGGTCACGCCTTCGTCGTCGCCCAGCGGGAAGCTGGCGTCGAGCATTTTTTCACTCGGCTTGAGGATCAGCGCGTTTTCCGAATGGTCTTCGCTGTCGATGCCAAAGGCGTCGAACAAGGTTTCCATGTAGATCGGCAGGGCGAACTGGTCGTCCTGTTCAAGAATGGCTTCGACCAGCGCGTCGCCTTCGCCAGCGCCACCGGAGTTGAGCTCCAGCAAGCGGTCACGGCCGGTGTGCAATTCAGCTTCCAGACGCTCACGCTCAGTGCGGGCCTCGTCGATCAGCGCTTGCCACTCACCGTCGTCGGCTTCTTCCAGCAGCGGCAGCAGGCGAGGGCCGAACTGGTGCTGCAAGGCATTGCCGGTCGGGCAGGTGTTGAGGAACGCGTTCAGCGCTTCGTGGTACCACTGGA
>NZ_RCNW01000280.1:0-5377 GCF_004307605.1 Pseudomonas sp. Sample_24 | reverse complement strand
GCGAGGGAGCTCGTCGGATCGCCGCACCGTCCCGCTGGGCTGCGAAGCGGCCCTAAAAGGGACTGCTGCGCAGCCCAGCGGGAGAAACCTGATTCAGCCGTTTGTTGAACTCCAGCCAAACCGCCAGCAAAGCCATCAACCCGGCACCCGCCAGCGCGGTGAAAATCTGCATGGCGAACGCGTCGTCCGTCAGCGCATTGATCATGTCCGCCAGCGGCGCGAGCAATACGCCCAGGCAGAAAATCTCCAATGAAAAACGGCCCATGCGACAGCTTTGCTGCGCCAGCCAGTTTTGCGTCCATCCCGTGTCGGGCAGCAGTTTCGCGGTGACATACGCCAGCGCCAGGAAGTGCAACAAACGCTGGGGCGACAGGTTGGTCTTGCTGATCGGGTACAGCAGATTGCTCAAGCTCGACGGCAGCAAGGCGTCGTGGAGGTACGGCCAGCGCCACAGGACGGTCAGCACCCCGGCGGCCATTACGTACAGCGCCGCGCTCATGAACAACGGCTGGCGCCACAGCGGTCGGCTGTCGGACTCGCGCGGGCGTTGGGAGTGAATGGCCGCGGCGCCACCGAGGACAAACAGCAATTGCCAGGCAACAGGGTTGAAGTACCACACCCCATCCTTGATGGCAGCCAGGTTCCAGTCTGCCAACGGCACCATCAGGTACAACGCGACTGACATCGCCACCACCACCCAGGTCTTGCGCACCAGTATCGGCAGGACCAGCGGCAAACCCGCCAGCAGCACAATGTACAGCGGCAACGGGTCCATCAGGTTCGGTTTGAAGCGCAACAGCAGTTCATCGATCAGGGCCTGCTGCGGGTCGCTGATGAAGTGGTGCATGCCCATTTCTTCGACCAGGTCGCGGGTTTCCACGTGGCTGTTGGCGAAGAACACGATGCCCATCAGCATCGCCAGCAAAAAAATATGCACCACGTACAGCACCCAGGCACGGCGCAGGATTTTCACGCAGGCAATCAAAAAGCCTTCGCGCGCCAGGATTTTGCCGTAGGCCAGCACCGCCGCGTAACCAGCGAGAAACACGAAGACCTCGGCGGCATCGCTGAAGCCGAAGTTGCGCAGGGTAATTTGACCCAAAGGGTTGTGGGGCACGTGATCCCAAAAGATGAAGATCAGTGCCAGACCGCGAAAAAAGTCGATCCGGTGATCGCGCACTAACGTCATGACGGCAGGCTCGTAAACGGGGTGTTGAACAAAGGAGTGGTCGGGGCGACAGAGTTTAACTGCCGCTCATCGGCGGCGCGCAGGGTGGACTGATTCGCCCTCAATTGCAAAGTCGGGGTATTTCGGAATGTCTCCTGGCCGGGGCCGAGGGGGTAACCGCTGGTCTGAAAGGTGCGACAACCTGCGAATTCTGACAGTAGACAAGCTCCAATACATATGAGTCGCAACGGGTTCCAGCAAAGGATCGTCAGCATGAGACGTCTGTGGCGTGGGTTTTCCAGCTACACGGTGATCGGGGTCGCCAACACCCTGATTCACTGGCAGATCTTTTTCCTGCTCAGCGTGGCTGCCGGGTTCAGCCAGGCGGTCAGCAATCTGGTGGCGTTTTGCGTGGCCGCCTCGTTTTCCTTTTACATGAATGGGCTCTACACCTTTGACAGCAAGCTGTCGGTTGGCGGTTATCTGCTGTTCATGGCAGCGATGGGCGCGTTGAGTTACGGCGTCGGTCATGCCGGTGATGTGTGGCGACTGCATGGTTTGCTGACCGTGGCGCTGTTTTCCGCGTTGAGCCTGGTGCTCGGTTTCCTGTTTTCCAAGTACGTGGTGTTCCGCGAGCGTGGCGTATGAAGGTCTCGCTGATCGTCCCGGTGTTCAACGAAGAGCAGTCGATCAACCTGTTTTATCAGGCGGTGCGCCGTGAATTGAAACTGGGCGATATCGACGTCGAAATCGTCTTCATCAACGATGGCAGTTCCGACCGCACTGCTGAGCAGGCCGCAGCCCTGGCAGAGTCGGATGATCAGGTGATGCTGATCAATTTCTCCCGCAACTTCGGCAAGGAGCCGGCACTGTTCGCCGGACTGGAGCATGCCACCGGTGATGCGGTGATCCCGATGGACGTCGACCTGCAGGACCCGATCAGCGTGATCCCGTTGCTCATCGAAAAATGGCAAAAAGGCGCCGATGTGGTGTTGGCCAAGCGTCGCGATCGACGGTCTGACAGCTATTTGAAGCGGCACAGTGCGTCGCTGTTCTACCACCTGTTGAATCGCATTTCGTACACGCGCATCGAAGAGAACGTCGGAGATTTCCGCCTCATGGACCGCAAGGTGGTCGATGTGATTCGCGCGTTGCCCGAGCATCAATTGTTCATGAAAGGCGTGCTGTCCTGGGCCGGCTTCAACACCGTTGTAGTCAGCTACGAGCGCGCCCCGCGAGTAGCGGGCAACAGTAAATTCAATGGCTGGAAACTGTGGAACCTGGCGCTGGAAGGGGTCACGTCGTTCAGCACCGTGCCGTTGCGGCTCTGGACCTATGTCGGTGGTCTTGTGTCATTGTTCGCTGTGCTGTACGCGGTGTACATGGTGCTGGACAAGATTGTCTACGGCAACAGCGTCCCCGGTTACCCCTCTTTGATGACCGCCATTCTGTTCCTTGGAGGCGTGCAACTGATCGGCATCGGCATCCTCGGCGAGTACATCGGGCGGATCTACATCGAGGCCAAGCATCGGCCGCGGTATGTCATCAAGGACATCGTAAAAAGTACCCACAAGACGACAGAAAAACCCGCGATGACCAAAAGCCTGTGAGCACGATAACGCGGGTGGCTGAGATGCCTGTGAGCCAGCAGCGGCTGTACCGTGCGGGATTGATGGCGTTGGTTATGCTGGCGCTGTTGCTCAGGTTCCACGGGATGTCTGTTCCGGTGATCTGGTATGACGAAGCCTTCAGTGTGTTGCTGAGTGAGCGCTCGCCGGCGCTGATCTGGGCCGCAACGGCCCGTGACGTTCACCCGCCGCTCTATTATGTGATTCTGCATTACTGGGTGCTGTTGTTTGGTCACAGCGTGATTTCCTTGCGCGGGCTGAGTGCGGTGGCGGACGTGGGGGCGCTGATGCTTTGCCTCAAACTGATGAGCCTCGTCGCGACGCGCAGAGCGACGATCTTTGCCGGACTGATGCTGGTGCTGTTGCCGCTCTCGCTTCGCTATAGCCAGGAAGTGCGCATGTACACCTTGCTCGGCTTTTGGCTGATGGCGGCGACGGTCGCTTTGGTGTGCTGGAGCCGGCAGCCGCAAGCGCGGCTTTACGCGATTGCCTATGTCCTGCTGATGGCTGCGGCGTTTTACACCCACTACTTTGCCGCGCTGTGTGTGTTAGTACATTGGCTGTACTGGTCGGGATTTGGGGATGGTGAGCCGGCGGCGTTGCCCATTCGAAAATGGCTGATGGCCAATGTCGCGATAGTCGCGCTCTACCTGCCCTGGTTGCCCAATCTCATTGATCAGCTCAGACGTATGGATGGGCTCGAGTGGGTGGCACCCACAACCTGGGAGATGCTGCCGGGGCTTGTTTCGCGCTGCATCATGATGGTGTCGGCGACCGGTGGCGGGTTGTGGTGGGCGGTGCTGGTCACTGCATTGATGCTCGCCTGTTGTGGCCTGGCATTGCGGTACGGGCGTGCTGATCGCCGCTCGACGTTCCTGTTGATGGCTTATTTCTTTGTGCCGGCCATCGCGGTTTTTCTGGTGTCCTTGATCATTCCGGTGTTCGTCACGCGTTACCTGGTGTTTGCCGCACTCGGCTTGCCTCTGCTTGCGGCGCTCGCCCTGGATGGACTGGCAAAACAGCGGCCGCTGATGGCTTACCTCTGTCTGAGTCTGTTTCTAGCCGCCGAGGTGCATGGCGCACTGAAGGTCTATGCACAGGAGGACGGTTTGAATGGTACCGACGTTCGCAAGTTGGCCTGGCTGGATTCGGTGGCAGAGGGCATCAATCGCCAGGCCCAGGCAGGCGATGAGATCGTGGTCGATGGTCTGTTCTGGTATCTGCCTTTCACTTACTACAACGCCACGGGTATCCAGCCAAGGCTCTACATCTCCCGTTCGCCGGACGGGACGCCGCAGGGGCCTTACGACTATGGCGGCTGGCGCCTCATTCCGCAGCGTCTGGACTGGATTTTTTTCAGCAATGTATCGACCTTGAAGCCCGTCGCCAAAAGAATCTGGTGGGTGACGGGCAAGCCCAGGCCCGAGGACGTAGTGACATTCCCCAAGGACTGGAAGCAGACGCTGACGGTCAAAGGGAATGAAGCCGAAGCTCGCCTGTTCATTCTGGACGGCGGACGCTGAAGTCATCCCAAATCTTCAGCGCCGCACTATCGGCGTCAGGCCGCCGCAATCTCATTGGGCTCGAAACTGTCCGCCCGCGCCATCTGCCACATCCGCGAATAGAACTCGCCATTCACTTCGCCGGTCAGCAACTCACCGGGTTTGAGGAACACATGCAGTTGCGAGAACAACTTGATTTCGGTCGCCGACATGCGCCGCACCAGGTGCTTGGCCGACAATTGCGATGGATGTTCGAGACCGGCCGCAGCGAGCATTTCGGCCAGGCCCTTGAGGGTGTTGCGGTGGAAGTTGTAGACGCGCTGGGCCTTGTCCGGCACCACCAGCGCGCGCTGACGCAGGGCGTCCTGAGTCGCGACACCGGTCGGGCATTTGTTGGTATGGCAGCTTTGCGACTGTATGCAGCCGATGGCGAACATGAAACCGCGTGCCGAGTTGGCCCAGTCGGCACCGATGGCCAACACGCTGGCGATGTCGAAAGCGCTGACGATCTTGCCGCTGGCGCCGAGTTTGATCTTGTCCCGCAGATTCAGGCCGACCAGCGTGTTGTGTACGAACAGCAGACCTTCACGCATCGGCACGCCGATGTGATCGGTGAATTCCACGGGCGCCGCGCCGGTGCCGCCTTCCTTGCCATCGACGACGATGAAGTCCGGGAGAATGCCGGTTTCCAGCATCGCCTTGGCAATACCCATGAACTCCCACGGATGCCCCAGGCAGAACTTGAAGCCCACCGGTTTGCCGCCGGACAGCTCACGCAATTGCTGGATGAAATGCATCAATTCGATCGGCGTGGAAAACGCACTGTGGCGAGACGGCGAGATGCAGTCTTCACCCATCAGGATGCCGCGGGTCTCGGCGATTTCCCGGGTGACCTTGTGCTTGGGCAAGATTCCGCCGTGACCGGGTTTGGCGCCCTGGCTCATCTTGATTTCGATCATCCGTACTTGCGGTGTTTGCGCCTGTGCGGCGAAGCGTTCCGGGTCGAAGCGGCCGTCGCTGGTGCGGCAACCGAAGTAGCCGCTGCCCAGTTCCCAGGTCAGGTCGCCGCCGTGTTCGCG
>NZ_RCNW01000124.1:0-5389 GCF_004307605.1 Pseudomonas sp. Sample_24 | reverse complement strand
TGACCGTGGTCGGCCTGACCATGGGCGGCACCCTGGCGTTCTACACCTACACCACCTACATGCAGAAATACCTGGTGAACACCGTCGGCATGAGCATCTCCGACTCCACCACCATTTCCGCCGCCACGCTGTTCCTGTTCATGTGCCTGCAACCGGTCATCGGTGGGCTGTCGGATAAAATCGGTCGTCGGCCGATCCTGATTGCCTTCGGCATTCTGGGAACGCTGTTCACCGTGCCGATCCTCACTACCCTGCACACCATCACCACCTGGTGGGGTGCGTTCTTCCTGATCATGGCGGCACTGATCATCGTCAGCGGCTACACCTCGATCAACGCCGTGGTAAAGGCCGAACTGTTCCCGACCGAAATCCGCGCCCTGGGCGTGGGCCTGCCGTACGCACTGACCGTATCGATCTTCGGCGGTACCGCTGAATACATCGCACTGTGGTTCAAGAGCATCGGCATGGAAACCGGTTACTACTGGTATGTCACCGCGTGCATCGCCGTGTCGTTGCTGGTGTACATCACCATGAAAGACACCCGCAAGCATTCGCGGATCGTCACGGACTAAGTCCAGGCGCGCTTCAGCAAAAAGGGCAGACCTTCGGGTCTGCCCTTTTTTTTTGAAAAACACACTGCCGACATTCGCGGCCATTGATTAAACAATTTGTTAACGACACACCACGGCAGATTAATCACGAGTTAATGCTTGCTGACCATCCTCAAACGGCCTGTTCGATCAAGTGCGATACGCCCATTCAGTCCCTGAAAGCGGAACCGTCTGACGGCTTTAATATCTACTTAATCGATTGTTTTTAGCATTATTTTGCGCTTTTTAATCAGTTTAACTGGCGTAGCATGAAACCCATGCCCAAGACACACCACGCCAAAGAATCTGGAGAATGAAGATGAAAACCAAACTGTTCCTCGCCATCGCCCTGTCCGTACTGGCCGCCAACACCTTCGCCGCCGACGGTTTCGACCGCACCGGTTCCGCCGTTGCAGCAGATGGCTACGATCGCACCGGCTCCGCTACTGTCGCCGCTGACGGCTATGACCGTACTGGCTCCGCCACCGTTGCTGAAGACGGCTACGACCGCACCGGCGGCGCCACTGTCGCTGAAGATGGTTATGACCGCACCGGCGGTGCGTCCGTCAGCTAAACCCCAATCCACGGCACCATAGCCCGGCTTCGGCCGGGCCTGGTCTTTTCCAGAGCATTGAAAATTTGTGCACTGATCACAAAATCTGTAGGAGCGAGCCTGCTCGCGATGACTGACTGTCAGTCGATTGAGATGTTGAATGACGGACCGCATCGCGAGCAGGCTCGCTCCTACAGGATTTTTTTCTGACTGGAAATTAGCGGTTTGCCCTTGCACTATGACGCTCTTGCGAATCAAGTCCTCAGGAACAAAAGCCTATGCCCGACGACATCCACTACTACGAACCCGCCAATGGCCACGGCCTGCCCCACGATCCATTCAACGCGATCGTAGGCCCGCGCCCCATCGGCTGGATTTCTTCCCAGGATGCCGAAGGCCGCTTGAACCTGGCGCCGTACAGCTTTTTCAACGCTTTCAACTACATTCCGCCGATCATCGGGTTCTCCAGCGTCGGGCGCAAAGACAGCCTGAACAACATTGAACAGACCGGCGAGTTCGCCTGGAACCTGGCTACTCGGCCATTGGCCGAACAGATGAACCAGAGTTGCGCCATGGTCGAGCCGCAAGTCGATGAATTCGAATTGTCCGGGCTGACCCCCGTGGCGTCGAAAATCATTCAGGTGCCGCGAGTTGCCGAAAGCCCGGTGTCTTTCGAATGCAAGGTCACGCAGATCATTCAGTTGCAACGAGCGGACGGCGATGTGGTGCCGAGTTGGCTGATCCTCGGCGAAGTGGTCGCCGTGCATATCGCCAAATGGCTGCTGAAGGATGGGGTATACGACACCGCCGCGGCAGAACCGATTCTGCGCGGCGGCGGGCCAGCGGATTACTTCCAGCTGGGACCTGAGGCATTGTTCAAAATGTACCGCCCGGGAGCGGTGAAGTAATTACCAGATCAGTTCGCCGTCTTCGCCAACGCCCTTGAGATGGGTCAGTTGCAGGGCGGCGGCTTCGTCCGCTTCCTTGGCGGTCTTGAAGGTCTGCTCTTCCAGCAGTTTGTTGAAACGAGGCGCACCGGAGCCGCCAATGGCTTTGGTCGCGATTGCCGCGTAATACCCGCCTTCACGGGGGATTACGGCCGATACTGCTTCGAAGGTTTCAAAGGCTTTGCGTGCCATGTCGCGCATCCTGGCTGGTTGAGAATGCAGCCATTAAACCCTCAACCGGCCAGTTTGTGTACCGCTACCCCGGACTGACGCAAGGCCTGCGCCTGCGAGACATCCTTGAAGGTGTGGAAATCCAGGCTGTTGACCACCAGTTCCTGCACCAGCTCGGCAAAAATCTCCATGGCCGGGGTGTTGAAATACGCGGTCATCGCCTGTTGATTGCTCCAGAAGCCGGACACCAGCCACAGATCCGGATCGCATTGCGAGTGTTGCAAGGTAAAGCTCAGGCAGCCTGGCGCTGCACGGGACGGCTCGATCAACGCACTCAGGCGCAAACCGAGTTCTTGTGAACGCCCGGCGCGCGCTCGAACGAAAGCCATATGACTGACGGGGATCTGCTTGGACATGGTTCAACCCTCCCGGGGAGTCGAGTGGCAGCCGGGGGACGGGCTGCGACAGGATCAAAGGTTAAGGGCCACTGCGGGTTTTCCGTTAGTCGATTTCTGCCGCCGCGTTGCACAATCCTGCGAAAGTACGCGGGCCGCCTGCAACATTGTGTAAAACACTGTCACGGCTCTGCCTTCTGAGTTTCAAGCAACTTTGGGGCTCTACGCTCTCGCTTGCGGGGTCGAAAAAACATCCTCAAGCAGAATCAGGCAAGCATTCGACAGAATGTGTCTACCGCCGCGGCTTGCACAAACATATGCTTTGCCCCATCACCTTGCCGAGGATGCCTTGCATGTCGTCACTCGATCACTTTGAAGCTGCGCTGGACATCGAGATGGAGAAACAGCGTGCGGAACTGGCGGCGATCATTCGTCGCAACACCGCGGAAGATGGCAGTTATGCCACCGCTGTGGGCTCGCTGTTCATGTCACGCCATAGTCAAAACCACGAATTCGCCCCGGTGCTCGCGCAACCCGCGCTGTGCATCATGGCCCAGGGCCGCAAGGAAGTACGGCTGGCCGATGAGTTCTTCAATTACGACCCGCTCAATTACCTGGTGGTCTCGGTCTCGATGCCGCTCAGTGGTCGAGTGGTGAATGTTTCGGCCGAGGAGCCGATCCTGGCTGTGCGGCTGGACATCGACCCCGCAGAAATCTCCGCGCTGATTGCCGACGCCGGCCCGATCGGTGTGCCAACCCGCCCGACCGGACGCGGCTTGTACGTCGAACGGCTGGACAGCGCGATGCTCGACGCCGTGCTACGCCTGGCACGCTTGCTCGACACGCCGAAGGACATCGCCATGCTCGCGCCCCTGATTCGTCGGGAAATTCTCTATCGGCTGTTGCGCAGCAAGCAGGGGCACAGGTTGTACGAAATCGCCATTGCCAATAGCCAGAGCCATCGCATCAGCCAGGCGATCAAATGGCTCAATGGCAACTTCGAACAGCCACTGCGCATCGATGATCTGGCCAAAGAGGTGAACTTGAGCGTGTCGACGCTGCACCACCGCTTCAAGGCGATGACGGCGATGAGTCCGCTGCAGTATCAGAAACAGCTGCGCCTGCAGGAAGCGCGGCGTTTGATGCTGGCGGAAGGCTTGGAGGCTTCGGCGGCCGGGTATCGCGTGGGGTATGAAAGCCCCTCGCAGTTCAGCCGGGAGTACAGTCGGTTGTTCGGGGCTCCACCCTTGAGGGATTTGGCGCGGTTGCGTTTGAGCGTCTGATCCAGATTTTTTGTTGTTACAGCTGACGCCATCGCTGGCAAGCCAGCTCCCACAGGATTCGTCGGTGTTCACACAATCTTGTGAAAACCACAATCACTGTGGGAGCTGGCTTGCCAGCGATGAGGCCATTTGAGGCAATACGAACCCTGGATCAGGCGCCGAGTACCCGACAAGCCTCGGCAGGAAGGGTCACCGACACCGGACGCCCGACGCTCAAACCGAATCCCTGACACGGCGTGCTCAGCGCAGTGAACGTCACCCCGGAACACTCCACCGTCGTCTCGATGGTCGCGCCGATATCGCGCACAAACGTCACCTTGCCCAGCAAGCGGTTGCCCGCCGTGGCCTGTGGTGCCGACAGTTGCAGGTCTTCCGGGCGGATCAGCATCTTCACTTTCTCGCCAACCACGATGCTGCTGCAGATTGGCACCTTCAGCGCGTCCCCGCCCGGCAAACTCACTTGGCCGTTGCCCAGTACCGTGGCCGGGAAAATATTGCCGGAGCCGATGAAATCCGCGACGAATTCGTTGGCCGGATGACGGTAAATCTCGATTGGCGTACCCACCTGCTGCACCTTGTGCTCACCCAGCACCACGACGATATCGGCCATGGTCATGGCCTCGCGCTGGTCGTGGGTGACCATGATGGTGGTGATGTTCAGACGCTGTTGCAGCTGACGGATTTCCACCTGCATCGACTCACGCAACTTGGCATCGAGCGCCGACAACGGCTCGTCGAGCAGCAGGATTTTCGGGTGCGAAGCAATCGCCCGGGCAATCGCCACGCGCTGGCGTTGGCCGCCCGAGAGTTTGGCGACCGGACGATTGATCATCGGTTGCAGCTGGATCAACTCCAGCAACTCCACCACCCGCGCCTGCTGGTCAGCCTTGCTGACCCCACGCAGTTTCAGCGGATAGGCGATGTTTTCCCCTACCGTCATGTGCGGGAACAATGCCAGGGACTGAAACACCATGCCGAAATTACGCAGGTGCGCCGGGGTATGGCCAATGTCTTCACCGTCGAGGCGTATCTCGCCGCCGCTCAGGGTTTCCAGCCCGGCAATCATGCGCAGCAATGTGGTTTTGCCACAGCCCGAAGGACCGAGGAAACACACCAGTTTGCCCTCGGGCAAATGCAGGTTTACATCTTTTACCGCGCAGGCCGAGCCGTAATGTTTCTCGACGTTTTCCAGAATCAGACCAGACATAAGAATCACCTCAAGAAATCAGAACGAAACGCCACCTTCACCGACCAGTTTTTCGAGTGCCCAAATCAGGACAAAGTCGATCAACACGATCAGCACGGCAAACGAGAAAACGGTGGGGTCGAGCGAAGACACAGTGCGGCTGTACATCCAGATCGGCACGGTCATCACATCGATGGTGTAGAGGAAATAGGTCACGGTGAATTCGTTGAACGAGACGATGAACGCCAGCAGCATGCCCGCCAG
>NZ_RCNW01000513.1:0-5389 GCF_004307605.1 Pseudomonas sp. Sample_24 | reverse complement strand
GGTTTGAATTCGCTTTCGCGGTCCCACCAGCGATGGGCCAGGGCTTCGAATTTGGCGATTTCGGCGTAGTCGACGTTGCTCATGGGTTAAGTCCTCTAAAACTTGAAAAATCCTGTTGCCCCGGGGTTGAGTCCGGGGTGCTTACGATTCGGTACGGCCGCTGATGCGTTGGCCCCAGGCCTTGGCAGTGGTGACCAGTTGCTGTTCATCCAGGCGTGTCAGGCGACGGTCGTCGAGCAGTTGCTTGCCGGCGACCCAGACATGTTTCACGCAGTCCCGGCCGGTGGCATATATAAGCTGTGAAACCGGGTCATAGATCGGTTGCTGGGCCAGGCCGGAGAGATCGAACGCGACAATGTCGGCGGCTTTGCCGACTTCCAGCGAGCCGGTGTCGGCTTCGATCCCCAAGGCGCGGGCGCCGTTGAGCGTGGCCATGCGCAGGGCGCGATGAGCGTCCAGCGCGGTGGCCGAACCGGCGACGGCCTTGGCCAGCAGCGCAGCGGTGCGGGTTTCGCCCAGCAGGTCGAGGTCATTATTGCTGGCGGCGCCGTCGGTGCCCACGGCAACATTGACCCCGGCCTGCCACAAACGCTCCACCGGGCAAAAACCGCTGGCCAGTTTCAGGTTCGACTCCGGGCAATGAATCACATGGGTGTTGCTTTCTACCAGCAGCGCCAGGTCTTCTTCGCTGATCTGGGTCATGTGAACGGCCTGGAAGCGCGGGCCCAGCAAGCCCAGGCGAGCGAGACGGGCCAAGGGGCGTTCGCCGCGCTGTTCGAGCGCTTGCTGCACTTCGAAGGCGGTTTCATGCACGTGCATGTGGATCGACGCGTCGAGCTCTTCGGCGATCACGCGGATTTTTTCCAGGTTTTCATCGCCCACGGTGTAGGGTGCATGGGGGCCGAAGGTGATTTTGATGCGGTCGTGATGCTTGAGATCGCCAAACAGTTCGATGCCCTGACGAATGGCTTCGTCCGCGCTGCTGGCGCCGGGGATCGGGAAGTCGAGGATCGGAATCGCGATTTGCGCACGAATACCGCTGTTGTGGACGCACTCGCTGGCAACCTTCGGGAAGAAGTACATGTCAGAGAAGCAGGTGATGCCACCTTTGAGCTGTTCGGCGATAGCCAGATCGGTGCCATCGCGTACGAATGCTTCATCGACCCATTTGGCCTCGGCGGGCCAGATGTGGTTTTCCAGCCAGGTCATCAACGGCAAGTCATCGGCCATACCGCGGAACAAAGTCATTGCCGCGTGCCCGTGGGCGTTGATCAGGCCCGGGCTGAGCAACATGCCCGGCAACTCGCGGACTTCGCGTGCATCAAGCTTCAGTGCAATTGTGCGTGGGCCGATAAAAACGATGCGCCCATCGCGGATGCCCAAGGCATGTTCCTTGAGGACAACGCCGGCAGGTTCGACGGGTACCAGCCAGGTCGGCAGCAACAACAGGTCGAGCGCAGCGGCAGTGTTCGGCATCGAAGGTCCAGTGCTTTTGTAAAGGATGGCGAAGTATACCCGAGCGTCTTCGCGGGGGGATCGCTATAATCGGCGGCTTTTGTGTTCATGAGTGCGGGGTGTGGGATGCGCGATCGACTGTTGGCTGCGGAGAAGGTGAAAGCCATCGATTGGCGTGATGGCGCCCTCTATCTGCTTGATCAGCGTGTTTTGCCGTTCGAGGAAACCTGGATCGCCTATACCAGCGCGGCCGGCGTGGCCGAAGCCATTCGTACCAGGGTGGTGCGCGGTGCGCCGGCGATCGGCATCAGCGCCGCCTATGGCATCGTGCTGGCGGCCCGCACCCGGATTGCCGAAGGCGGCGACTGGTATGCGGCGCTGGAAGAGGATTTCGCACTGCTCTCCGACGCCCGTCCCACTGGCGTAAACCTGTTCTGGGCGCTGGGCCGCATGCACGATCGGCTTGATCGCCTGAAAGAAAATGCCGACCCGCTGGTGGCGCTGGAAGCCGAGGCGATCGCCATTCACGAAAGTGATCGCGAAGCCAACCTGACCATGGCGCAACTGGGCGTGGACCTGATCCGCAAACACCAGGGCAATGCCCAGGCGATCCTGACCCACTGCAATACCGGCGCGCTGGCCACCGGCGGCTTCGGCACCGCGCTGGGGGTGATTCGCGGTGCGTTCATCGAAGGCATGGTCGAGCGTGTGTATGTCGACGAAACCCGTCCCTGGCTGCAAGGTTCGCGGTTGACCGCGTGGGAGCTGGCCAACGAGGGCATTCCCGTAACCCTGAATGTCGATTCCGCCGCGGCCCACATCATGAAGACCAAGGGGCCTACCTGGGTCATCGTCGGCGCCGACCGGATCACCGCCAACGGCGACGTGGCCAACAAAATCGGTACTTATCAACTGGCGGTCAATGCCATGCACCACGGCGTGCGCTTCATGGTGGTGGCGCCGAGTTCGACCATCGACATGCATTTGGCCAGTGGTGATGACATTCCGCTTGAAGAGCGTGACGGTCGCGAATTGCTGGAAGTCGGCGGCAAGCGCCTCGGCGCGGGAGTGGATGCGTTCAACCCGGTGTTCGACGTGACCCCGGCGGATCTGATCGACGCCATCGTCACTGAAAAAGGCATCGTCGAACGCCCGGATACCGCGAAAATAGCGCAGCTGATGTGCCGCAAGCGCCTGCATTAAAGGATTGTTGTGCCTGAAAGGTCGCCATCGCTGGCAAGCCAGCTCCCACAGGGTTTGCGCCCGCCATTAATCCTGTGGGAGCTGGCTTGCCAGCGATGGGGCCTTAAAAGTCAATAAACAACCGCAAGCCAGGCCTCAAATCTGCATACAAAGAAGCTCTAAGCCTCTCTCGTCCCCTTCAAGCCTGTCACCGGTCAACTAACTACTCTCCATGCGCATCTGGGGGATAGGTGCGTGGCGGCTCTTGTGATAACATCCGGCGGTTTCCAGGGTTGCCCCGCGGGGTGACCTTTACTGCGCAGATCCGTGGCATAACTCGTTGATTTGTCGTAAGTCGGTGCATGGCACTCAGCCGGCAGCGGCGAGCTTCGTTGGTCCCATATGGATATGACGAAGTTTCACCAGAAAAAGGAATCAGGCTTCTCATGGGCGAACTGGCCAAAGAAATCCTCCCGGTCAATATCGAAGACGAGCTGAAGCAGTCCTACCTCGACTACGCGATGAGCGTAATTGTCGGGCGGGCACTGCCGGATGCGCGCGATGGCTTGAAGCCCGTGCACCGGCGTGTGCTGTTCGCGATGAGCGAGCTGGGCAACGACTTCAACAAGCCGTACAAGAAATCTGCCCGTGTTGTCGGTGACGTGATCGGTAAGTATCACCCGCACGGTGATACCGCGGTGTACGACACCATCGTTCGGATGGCGCAGCCATTCTCCCTGCGCTACCTGCTGGTAGACGGCCAGGGCAACTTCGGTTCGGTGGACGGCGACAACGCCGCGGCCATGCGATACACCGAAGTGCGCATGACCAAGCTGGCACACGAGCTGCTGGCTGACCTGCACAAGGAAACCGTGGACTGGGTGCCGAACTACGACGGCACCGAAATGATCCCGGCGGTCATGCCGACCCGTATTCCCAACCTGTTGGTCAACGGCTCCAGCGGTATCGCCGTGGGCATGGCGACCAACATCCCGCCACACAACCTCGGTGAAGTCATCGACGGTTGCCTGGCGCTCATCGACAACCCTGAGCTGACCGTCGACGAGCTGATGCAATACATCCCCGGTCCGGACTTCCCGACCGCGGCGATCATCAACGGTCGCGCCGGCATCATCGAAGCCTACCGCACCGGTCGCGGGCGCATTTACATGCGTGCCCGCTCGATCATCGAAGACATCGACAAGGTCGGTGGCCGTCAGCAGATCGTCATCACCGAGCTGCCTTACCAGCTGAACAAGGCGCGTCTGATCGAGAAGATCGCCGAGCTGGTCAAAGAGAAGAAGCTCGAAGGCATCACCGAGCTGCGCGACGAGTCCGACAAGGACGGTATGCGCGTCGTGATCGAGTTGCGTCGCGGCGAAGTGCCTGAGGTCATCCTCAACAACCTCTACGCCCAGACCCAGCTGCAAGCGGTATTTGGCATCAACATCGTCGCGCTGATCGACGGCCGTCCGCGGATCCTCAACCTCAAGGACCTGCTGGAAGCCTTCGTTCGTCACCGTCGCGAAGTGGTGACCCGCCGTACCGTGTTCGAACTGCGCAAGGCGCGCGAACGTGGTCACATTCTCGAAGGTCAAGCGGTCGCCCTGTCGAACATCGACCCGGTCATCGCCCTGATCAAGGCTTCGCCAACGCCGTCGGAAGCCAAGGAAGCGCTGGTCAGCACCCCTTGGGAATCCTCGGCGGTAGTGGCGATGGTCGAGCGTGCCGGCGCCGATTCGTGCCGTCCGGAAAACCTCGATCCGCAATACGGCCTGCGCGAAGGCAAGTACTTCCTCTCGCCAGAACAGGCGCAAGCCATTCTGGAACTGCGTCTGCACCGCCTGACCGGTCTGGAACACGAGAAGCTGCTGGCCGAGTACCAAGAGATCCTCAACCAGATCGGCGAGCTGATCCGCATCCTCAACAGCGCCACGCGTCTGATGGAAGTGATCCGCGAAGAGCTGGAAGTGATCCGTGCCGAATACGGCGACGTGCGCCGCACCGAGATTCTCGATGCGCGTCTCGACCTGACCCTGGGTGACATGATCCCGGAAGAAGATCGCGTCGTGACCATTTCCCACGGTGGCTACGCCAAGACCCAGCCATTGGCTGCGTACCAGGCCCAGCGTCGTGGCGGTAAAGGCAAGTCGGCGACCGGCGTCAAGGATGAGGACTACATCGCTCACCTGCTGGTCGCCAACAGCCACACCACGCTGCTGCTGTTCTCCAGCAAGGGCAAGGTGTACTGGCTCAAGACCTACGAAATTCCGGAAGCATCCCGCGCGGCCCGTGGTCGTCCGCTGGTCAACCTGCTGCCGCTGGATGACGGTGAATACATCACCACCATGCTGCCGGTCGAGGAATACACCGAAGGCCACTACATCTTCATGGCCACCGCCAACGGCACCGTGAAGAAGACCCCGCTGGAATCCTTCAGCCGTCAGCGCAGCGTCGGCCTGATCGCCCTGGAACTGGATGAAGGCGACGTATTGATCAGTGCCGCCATCACCGATGGCGAGCGCGAAGTCATGCTGTTCTCCGACGGCGGCAAAGTGACGCGCTTCAAGGAATCCGACGTTCGCGCCATGGGCCGTACCGCCCGCGGTGTGCGCGGCATGCGTCTGCCGGAAGGCCAGAAGCTGATTTCCATGCTGATCCCGGAAGAAGGCAGCCAGATCCTCACCGCTTCGGCGCGCGGTTATGGCAAGCGCACCGCGATCACCGAGTTCCCTGAGTACAAGCGTGGCGG
>NZ_RCNW01000211.1:0-5395 GCF_004307605.1 Pseudomonas sp. Sample_24 | reverse complement strand
CCCCGAACGTTGCAGTGCCGCTTTGCTCCGGCGATCGCGAGCAATCTCGATGCCGGCATGGTGCATGGTCATGCCGATCTGAACTTCGTTCAGACCGATGCTGAACGGGCCTTCGACACCGATGCGATAATCGGCCGACAACAACAGGAACGCACCCTTGGCTACGGCATGCCCAGGGCAGGCCACGATTACCGGGAACGGATGCGACAACAGGCGGCGGGCCAGCGTCGAGCCGGACGTCACCAGTGCCACGGCTTCTTTAGGGCCGGACGTCATCACCTTCAAGTCATAGCCACCGGACAAAATCCCTGGCTGCCCGGTAATGATCACCACCGCGCGATCAGTCACCGCCTGATCCAGCGCAGCGTTGAAGGCGGCAATCACGTCCGGGGAGATGGCATTGACCTTGCCATTGCTCAAGGTCAGGGTCGCGATACCGTCTTCGAGATGGTAGGAAATCAACTCACTCATGACGCTATTCCTTTCAGTAAAGTAGGGCAGACGTTACTCACCGCCACCGGCCAGGTAAAGCACCGTGACTGACCCACCAGTCACCCTTTACCCGCCCGGCAAGCGTAGCCCGCCGCACCTGCCGCGCATTGCCCTCTATATAGAAGCGGGCGCGAAGCCGGAGATTGGCCGGTTTGCCATGTCTTTGAGCGATCGCAATCGGGCAACTGCGTTAACCGCATGAAAATTCTGAAAAAAATGTTTGCCATCAGAAATGCTTTCGACTACATTAGCGCGCCTCGACAGACAGAACATGTTTGAAGAGATACGGTGAAGTGTCCGAGTGGCTTAAGGAGCACGCCTGGAAAGTGTGTATACAGGAAACTGTATCGAGAGTTCGAATCTCTCCTTCACCGCCAAATTCGATGTAAACAAAACCCCTGGTTTCGAAAGAAACCAGGGGTTTTGTTGTTTCTGGGGTTGATTTTCCAAAGTAGAAACGAAGGTGCTTCTGAATTTGATGTAGGACGTTGGATCGACGTGTAGGACGGTGCGTTGGAAATCCGTGTATTCAGACGCCTGGATAGATTCAGCTCTTGATAAAGGCATTCCCGCAGGGGATTCGTTTTGTGCCTTGGTTAGGGTACAAGATGAATCAAAGGGCAGCGCAACCTGGATTGCCCCTTCATCAGGACGGATACGCGCACGTGATGCAGGAACTCACCATGAAGCAGGCAGAGCTGGAAAAGATTCATGTGGAGATCGTCAAGCTGATGGCTGAGCAGCGCAAGTTGAACGCTGAGGCTGGCAAGATGACCCGAGAAACTTTCTGGTACCCGGTTGCGGTCGCTACAGGGCTGATTGGCACAGTGGCGACGGTCACTGCGGTGTTGGTCAAGCTCCTCTGATTCCACGTCTGTCATACGCTCCCCGATCAGAGTTGGCGACGCAGCATTCATGTCGCGCAGCGTGCATGCGCTTCAATATTTGAATAAACAGGAACCCCAATGATCACCACTACCACCCATTCCATTGAAGGTCGGCAAATCACTGCTTACCTCGATATCGTCAGTGCCGAGTCGGTGCAGGGCGTCAACGTGATTCGCGATATGTTTGCCGGGATGCGGGATATCTTTGGTGGGCGCTCGCAGACGCTGGAGCGCGCATTGAAAGAAGCGCGCATCCAGGCCACTGAAGAGATCAAGGAGCGGGCGCGGGCGCTGCAGGCGGATGCGGTGGTGGGGCTCGATTATGAAATCAGCATGCCGGCCGGGAAGGGGGGGATGGTGGTGGTTTTTGTCACGGGTACGGCGGTCAAGCTTCGGTGATTGGCATTTGGCCACTCGTCGGGCGCGCTACGATCTGAACGGCAAGTCCAGTAATGACCGGCTAGTCTCAAAATCCTTGGTGATCGATATTTTTTCAGGCAATTGGGCTTGCCGGTGTCGATCCCGCTTTTGAGCAGAGGGGTGAAGAGATGGCTGATCCGTATATTGAAGACGACGGCGCAGAGTATCCGATCAACAACTATGTACAGTGCGGCCAGACGCAGTATGTAGCCAGCTTTGGTGAGGACCAGACCGAGGTAGACAAGATCAAGACCCGGGCTTGTCGGGTGCTGAAGGGCAAATTCCTGCCCAGGGTTTCGGCGCCGACCAGGAAATAATGGACATTGAGCAGACCCCGTCATCGAGCGGGGTTTTTTATGCGGGTGACATTGTGTGAATGTTTTTTTAACCCGGTTTTTTTTCACAAAGTTTTCACAAGGACCTACGTAGGCTCAACTCATCCGTTAGAAGCAACACCCTGCCCGTTCCCCAGCGGGCTTTTTTTTGCCTGTCATAAAACCTTTCCGAAAAATGCTGTCCAACCGTCGCTAATAACGAGGTTGAGCGCGCGCATGTCTGGACATTTTCTCCTCTAAAGCATTCAATCTCGCCCCTTTCGTTTACACCCCTATTTTTGAGGTTTTTGTCATGCGTTTCACACTGCCTGCTCTGGTTCTGGGTCTTCTGGTTGCTCAAGGTGCAATGGCTGGTGACGGCACTGCCGCCATCGGGGGCGGTTTGGGCGGTGCGCTGGGTAACGTCGTAGGCCAGAGCATGGGCGGCAGCACTGGTGCAGCCATTGGTGCTGGTGTTGCAGGCGCAGCGGGCAGTGCGGTTGCGGCTAAAAAAGGCCACCGTACCAGCGCTGCCATCGGCGGTGGCGTGGGTGCTGCCGGTGGTTCGGTGATCGGCAACAGCTTGGGCGGCAAGACCGGTTCGACCATCGGTGCAGGCCTGGGTGGCGCTCTGGGCGGCGGCGTAGGCAGCAACCTGGCCAAGGGTCACAAGCGTCACTGATCACAAATGATGCTTCGAAAGAGCCCGGCCTAATGCCGGGCTTTTTGGTTATTGAACGTTTCTCGGTGTAATCCCTCCAATCTTGCATACCCCCGAAGAATGAGGCGTGCCATGAACCCGAAAACCAAAGGCGATGCAGTTGTAAGCCTGAGTGCTCTACGTATGAAGTTGCCCGCGATTGTTTTTGGATTGTTTCTCTCTCAAGCGGCGTTGGCGGCCGGTGACGGTACGGCAGCGGTAGGTGGTGGACTTGGCGGTGCACTGGGCAACGTAGTCGGTGGTCAGATGGGTGGCAGCACCGGGGCCGCGATTGGTGCCGGTGTGGGCGGCGCGGCCGGTAGTGCGGTTGGCGCGGAAAAAGGTAGCCGGACGGAAGCAGCGATTGGTGGTGGTCTTGGTTCGGCAGGTGGCTCGGTAATCGGCAACAGCATTGGCGGCAGGACGGGTTCTACCATCGGCGCAGGCCTGGGCGGTGCAGCTGGAGGCGCCGTTGGTAACAATCTGGGGGATGGCAACGACAGCTCCCATTCTGGCGGCGGACATAAACACAAGAACAAGCACAAGAACAAACACAAAAATCATTGATACAGCGGCTATCAATGTAAGAACCCGGCCAAGCGCCGGGTTTTTCATTTCTGGCTATACCTCAGGAACGTTTTGGCAGTCAGTCGCCTCGAACTTCATACACCCCTGCACAATTGAGGTTCGCCATGACTCCCGAAACCGAAGGCAATGAAGAGAAAGGCCCGAGCGGTTTGCCCTTTATCAACGACCCCGGCAACGAAGACCCTGGTTCCCTGATGGACGATGCGACCGTACCGCTGAACGACTCCGATGACGCCGGCGACGTCGGAAACCTCGAGTTTGAAGATGAGGATGAAGACGGGGAAGAGGATTGATTGCGCGCCACTGCGGCGGTGACCGGTTGTCTTGCAGATAGAACCCGGGGCCTTGTGGATATCTCAAACGTTCAGAGCCTGCATTTCAGGCTCTTTGCGAGGTGCACCATGATCCCTGACCCGAAAGATTCCGACATCGACGACACCCCGGAGTATCCGCTGCCTTCACCGACCGATCCCCTGAGTCGTGACCAGCGCCCACCCGACGAGGATGCCGGGATCGAGCAAGTTCCCAACGAAGATGTGAAGCGCACGGATGTTGAGGCCATCCCCAAAGACCCGGACATTGCCGGCAAGGATAATTCGGGCGAACCCAGTTAATGCTCCTACATCACATAGCCGCTCGTCGATTGAGCGGCACCCTTGAAAAGTGGCTGCTGCCAGAAATCAGGTAAGCACTTTCTGAGGAGATTCGTCATGAACAGGTCGACATTGACTGCGCTGACGGTAGTCGGGTTGTTGTCGCTGGGTTCTGTGTCGGTGTATGCCGGCAACGACGCGCCCGTCGACAAGGGCGGAATGCCGCCGTCTACGGAAATGAACGCAGGTGCCGGCCCCGAAAATGCGTTGCCACCGGGGTCGATTGAGACTGGGAATGGGGGGGATGCGGATGGGGGTAGTACTAGTTCGGAGGGTGGAGCTGGAAAGAATACAAGAGGGGAATCTATAGGGAGAGAATCTGAGGCGAGAAAGGCAGGTAATTCGGAGAATGTAAATGCAGAGAGGGAAGAATAATTTAGTAGTTTGTGGATAATTATGCCCAGTTTTTCACTGGGCTTTTTTGTGAGTGCAAGGTATATGGCTTTATTTTTTTAGGGATTCTAACCAACGAAAAAAGAAATCGGTCTGCATTTGAGGGTCATTGATGATTTCTTCGTCGTCGTAGTCAAATATATTAACGAGATCATTTCTAGATGCTTTGATCCCCAGTTTATGTTCGTAAGCCATTATTCCCGATCCCATTTGCGATGACATGCTCGATGGTCGAACATTTAGTTTTGCGCCTTTACATAGAAATTTAATGTTCGGAAGCTCTTTGATGATTTTGCCAAGGCACTCATATATGTCAGATCCAGTTGTCTGGGTTGTCCAACCATTCTCTAATGTTACTGTCATGGCCGGCTTCCGCTCGTCATATTCGATTGTTGCGACTTCCATTTTGTCAGCGATTAAAATAGATACTTTTTTGGTTTTCATTATTACTTCCTCTTTGGGTTTGAGATGGAATATCCCACGTAACTGCCATCTTCATTTAAAGGGGTTGCGCCTAAAATATCTTCGCTTTTGATTCTGTCAGGGATTGCAATTTCATCTTCATAGGCATAGGGAACATCATACGGGTCAAGCTCTTTATTGACGTCGCGGCCTTCGATTTTTTTCAATGTGTATAAAAATCCTTTTTTTGTTCTGTAGTCTGTACCGAAATCGATGCCAATTTCTGGGTCAGTTGATGTGCTAACAAAATTGCTTGGTGGATTTTTATTATCCCAAACATGAAGCTTTAAGTTGGTGCTTTTCCCTCTACTAACGAATCCTTTAGCAAAGACTTCATCCGGCCTACGAAGATCACCACGGTATAGATATTTTCCCTGATTTTCAGAAGAAGGAAGCGCAACGTCCCCATCATCAACACTAGCCTCATTCATACCATCCGGCACCGAACAACCCGGCCTATTCGCCCCCGGGCAATTCCCGCTCAAC